>JAHEEG010000128.1 GCA_024640825.1 Gammaproteobacteria bacterium | reverse complement strand
CCCTTACTGGTGGAAGATTTCGGAATTCTTCCGGACGATCCGGAACGTATTCGCACCGCGCTGCATAGGGCCGCCGGAACCTGTGACGCCATCGTCACCAGCGGCGGAGTCTCTGTGGGAGATGCCGACTGGGTCAAACATATCGTCGAAAGCATGGGAAATCTGCAGTTCTGGAAACTCAATCTCAAGCCGGGCAAGCCCATGGCCTACGGCAGGCTTGGTAAAGCCCTGTTTTTCGGCCTTCCCGGAAACCCGGTATCCACCGTAGTGACCGCGCTTCTGCTTGCGAAACCCGGGTTGTTGAAGCTGTGCGGGTCCCCTTATCAGCGGCCACTGTCGTTTCCGGCCCGACTGAGGACGGCAATCACGCACCGCCGAGGCCGCGAAGAGTTTCAACGGGGCTTTGTCGACGAGCAAAATGGAGAGCTCGTCGTGTCGTCAACCGGCGACCAGAGTTCCAACCGCCTGGCCACGTTCGCCGAAGCCAACTGCCTGATCCGAATTCCAAAACACAGCGATGATTTGGGCGAGGATTCCACCGTGTTCGTGCTGCCTTTTGCCGGACTTATTTAGGACGGGAAACCATTCGTGGCGCCGACGGCAAATCTTCGCCTGCGCAGCGGGAGGCGACCAGTGGGTGCTGCCGCAGCGTGAGGTGTCTGCAGATTAACCGGCGCGCTGTATCCAGCGCGCCGGCATCCGCTTCACAAAAGTTCAGCGGCGAGCGCTACGCTTCCGCGCTGGCGCTCTTTTGGCGACCTTCTTTTTCGCGACCTTTTTCTTAGGCGCTTTCTTTTTAGCGGCCGCTTTCTTTCTGGCTGGCGCTTTCTTTTTAGCGGCCGCCTTCTTCCTGGCTGGCGCTTTCTTTTTAGCGGCCGCCTTCTTCCTGGCTGGCGCTTTCTTTTTAGCGGCCGCCTTTTTCCTGGCTGGCGCTTTCTTCTTAGCGGCCGCCTTTTTCCTGGCTGGCGCTTTCTTCTTAGCTACGGCTTTCTTTGCAGGTCGCTTCTTTGCCACGGCTTTGCGGGCAGCAGCTTTCTTGGCTGCGGATCTCTTCGGAACGGCTTTTTTTGCAGCCTTCCGTTTTGCTGCTGGTTTAGCTCTCGGCATAAAAATCTCCTCGGATTTCTTTGCTTTCTATAATGGCCGATCTACTTCCTTGTCACAGCCTTTTGTTTTTCAAATGCTACTAACTGGGTTGTCCTGTCACGCTCGCATTCAAGTAGAGCACTTTGCGATTTCGCCCCCTGAAGTCTGATCGTCATTCCGAAAATCGTGCGTTTTGTACGCTTTCCAGAACTTCTTCAGCAAACCGGGAACGTCAAATCAACGTTCACTCCAATCCTGCCAGTATTCGTCTTCTTGCGTACTTCAAACTCTGTTCTTAGAGGTTCACGTTCGCTTGCAACGAAAACTACACTGGGCTCAATGAACACTTTTCAAAGGCTCTTTAGCTTACGTTAGATCAACAACTTAATAGTGCAATCAGAAAACTCCCGCGAATCATAGAGAAACGACGAAAAAATACCACCACTAAGAGAATCAGTTTTGCAAATCAGAAATTAGCCGTTCTCTGATTTCCTGAACGTCTCCCGTTCCATCTAAGTGGTGAAAACTCAGTGGAGAGCTTTCGGCACGCGTTCGATAGAAAGAAACGAGAGGATGCGTTTGCTCGTGATAGACACGCAAACGATCACGTACCGTATCCTCCTGATCGTCATCACGCTGCATCAGAGGCTCACCCGTTTCGTCATCCGTATTCGCGACCTTCGGTGGGTTGTAAAGCACGTGGTATACGCGACCCGAACCCGGATGCACACGTCGCCCGCTCATCCGCGCGACGATTTCCTCGTCTGGCACCACGATCTCGACGACGTTGTCGATGTGCACGCCAGCCTCATCGAGCGCTTCGGCCTGAGGAATCGTTCGCGGGAATCCGTCAAATAGAAAGCCGTTTTCACAGTCAGGTTCGGCGATGCGCTCTTTAACCAGCTCTATGATGATGTCATCGGAAACGAGAGCACCGGAGTCCATTACTGCTTTGACCCGCTGTCCCAGCGGGGAGCCCGCGCTGACGGCAGCACGCAGCATATCTCCAGTAGATATCTGCGGTATTCCGAAGGCTTCGCATATAAACTGCGCCTGAGTCCCCTTTCCTGCGCCGGGTGGGCCAAGCAGAATGACATTCACCATGTTCTCCCTCTTATTTCTGTCGATTTATCTTCGTCGGCCGCCCATTCGCATCAACGATCTACGGCACCCGCCGTGCTTGCGTCACGCCTTCCACGCACTTCAACTGGTCAACAATACCGGCAAGGGCCTTCAGCCCCGGAAACGGTATCTCCAGAGTAATGATCGCGCATCCGCTTTCCCTGTCTACGCGACCCCAGTTCGCAAGCAAGGGAATCTCTTCTTCAGCTAGCAGGGTTGCTATATCCAAAAGCAATCCATCCCGGTCGGGTGATTTGACCTCCAACCGGCAGATTTTTGAAGCCTCTATGTCCGGCTCCGGGATGAGGCTCAGCTGTGGAGATTCAAGTTTCTCAGCAATCAGCAGATCAATCACCTCGACCACCGACAGGTCTCCTGCACCAAGGGCTACCAACATTTCCGTGACGCCGGCAAAGGCCAGCTCGCGAGCCGCGTTCTGCCACATGAGCGATGACGGCGCAGCAACGCCAAGATCGCTGAATACCTCGGCAACCAATGCCCGACCCTCTTCAAGATTCACTTCGAAATCGCGACTGCGAAACCATTCGTGAATTTTCTGTCTCGCCCTGGAAGTATGTACGAAACCCAGATGGGGTTCGAGCCATCTTCGCTGAGGACCACCTTCATCAGCGGTCAGAACCTCAACCTGCTGTCCTGTTTCAAGGCGACTGTTGAGCGGGGCTGGACGGCCGTTTACCAGAGCCTCTCTGCACCGATGGCCGACTTCGGTGTGCACCCTATAAGCAAAGTCGAGCGGCGTAGCACCACGGGTCAGATCGACAACGTGGCCAGCTGGCGTGTACACGAAAATTCGCTCTTCCTCGAACAACTGCTGCAATTCTGCCCCGAAGTCTTCGCCGCCATTAGTTGCCGACAAGGACTCATCGCCAAGCTCAACAACCTGGCGCAACCAGTTGAGCTTCTCCGAAAACGGGCGCTCTTCCGAGTCGCTCTCCTTGTAGGCCCAGTGCGCGCAAACCCCAAGCTCCGCTTCCTGGTGCATTTCACGAGTGCGTATCTGTACCTCCAGCGTCAGACCATCAGGCCCGAGTACCGCCGTGTGAATGGATCGGTATCCATTTTCCTTTGGTGCAGCTATGTAATCGTCGAACTCGCTGGGGATATGTCGCCACTGAGTATGAATGACCCCCAGCGCCGCGTAGCACTGCGCGATAGTGTCTACCAGAACGCGCACGGCGCGCACGTCGTGCACTTGGTCTATGCCGACATTCTTGGCCTGCATCTTCCGCCATATGCTGTATATATGTTTCGCCCTGCCGGTAACCGAAGCGTCGATGCCTTGCGATCTAAGCTGCTGCTCGAGGGCTTCTACGATATCCGCGACGCGCCGTTCCCTTTCCGCGCGCCGCCCATCAAGCTGCTTCGCGATGGCCATGTACACGTCCGGGACCAGATAACGTAGAGACAGATCCTCAAGTTCCCATTTCAGTTGCCAGACTCCGAGCCGGTTGGCAAGCGGAGCGAAGATCAGATGCGCCTCACGGGCTATCCTCTGCTTACGATCCTCGCTCGAGTTTTTTGCCGCGCGAAGCGCCACTACGCGCTCGGCAAGTTTGAGAACGGCGACACGAGCATCATTGATGAGAGAGATGAGCATATGGCGAACGTTTGCCACCTGGTCTCTTCGCTCGCTGGTCTGCAGGCGCGCATTGGTCATCTCCAGTATGCTGGCGGTTGCCATACTCGCTACGTCTTCGAGCAGATGGGCCACATCCGCACCGAAGAGGGACGCCATCTCGGAAACGTTTACGTCCTGGGCGCGTACAGGCCTGTAGGTAAGAGCCGCCACCACCGAAGACGTATCCATTTCCAGGTCGGCGACGAGCCCTGCCAGTTCGATCCCGTTCTCAAGGTAGATCTCGCCCCGATGCGGAAGCGAGCGCACGAACTCGCAGGCGGCAAGAATGGGCTCCGCATTGAGATGCTTGTGATTTTCTGTCAGCAATTGCGTCCAGGCATGGCCATCGACCGAGCCATCCTGCAGACGGGGCGCTTCCTCGCGTGCCGTTACCATCAGCCGCGCCGCTGGAACACGCCGAGAGTTTCCACGTGAGCCGTATGGGGAAACATGTCGTAAATTCCTACTTCCTTGAGGTTGAAACCCATCTGCTGGAGCAGCCAGGCATCTTCGGCAAACGTGTCGGGGTTGCAGGAAACATAGACAATCCTCTCAAGCTGTTGCCAAGAAGCCCAGCGCCTGAGATTCGGACCTGCTCCGGAGCGCGGCGGGTCCAGAAGCAGAAAATCCGCTGCGGGCAGCGCTTCACCCTCTGCATGGTACAGGTCAACGACTCGAAACTGCGCACCGTCGCTCAGACCGTTCAGAGAGGCGTTCAGCCGGGCCCTTTCGATAGAGGCCGACGCGTTCTCGTAACCCTGCACATTGACTCCCAGCCGCGCCAGCGCCAGAGCAAAGTTACCAATACCACAGAAAAGGTCCGCTGCTGTGGCTCCGGGTGACGGGTCAAGGGCCATCACGGCGCTTCGAACCAGTGAACGATTGATGTATGGGTTGACCTGAGTGAAATCCGTAGGCCGAAACACGTAACGAAGCCCGAAGTCGAGGTTCGAGTAAGCCAGATAGTCTGGCCCGTCGTACGGATCCAAACGGTGAACGCTGTCGTAACCTCCCGACTGAAGATACAGCCGGCCACCGCTTTCCCACGCGAAGCTCAGCAGACGCGACCTGTCGGCGTCGGTCAACGGCTGGAGATGACGCACTATATAAGCAAACTCGGTGTCCCCTGCCGCCAGCTCCACCTGTGGAACCAGATGGGGCTGTTCCAGATCGGAAAGAGCCTCCTGGAGCTGCGGCAAGCTCCGGGCAAAGGGTAGCGCGAGGGTCTTGCAGTCATCCATTCTGGTGACCCGACTACTGAAGCTTTCTCTGAAACCGACGAGCAGTTGGTTTCCTACAAGACGAGAGCCCAGCCTGGCCTTGTAGCGGTAGTGCAGACGCGGGCCGGTTACCGGCAAGCGTACCTGTTGCGGTCGCACTCCCGTTTGTTCCAGCGCGCGCAGCAGGCGACTCTCCTTGTGCTTGAGCTGCGCGTCGTATGCCAGGTGCTGTAGCGCGCACCCGCCGCACCGCGGGAAGAACGCACAAGGAGGCGGCATCTGTCTGTCAGTCGACCCACACTCAGGACTATCCGCCTGAGCGTACCAGGTACCACGACGCCGCTTCAGCACTCGAGCGTGAACACTCTCTCCGGGCAGTGCGTTACGAACCCGTACCGCCCGATCTTCATAGGTTGCCGTACCCAGCCCGTCTGCGTCCAGTGCCTCAATAACCACGTCGATTTCGCGAATGCGACGACTGGCCATCAGGCCCGCATCCCGGGAAGCAGACGCCGGCTGGCTATGGGCCGCGGGCCGAGCAACGGATCAAGGGTCACCCGGAAAAGCCGTTTTGCTGCCATCCTGGAAGCCCGAGATCGCAGCGATTCATCGGCAATTTCCGCAAGGACGCTGCCGGGAACCGTCCCATCACTGGCCCGAGTTACCCGGACGAAGCCTCTCTCCGGAGAAAGGCGATAATGCGCCGAGCCTTCGATGGCTTCTCCCGATTCAGCATCGCGGCAGAAATCCAGACCGTATCCCAGCTCCTCGAGCAGAAGTTTCTCAAAACAGCGCAGAGAAACATCCACAGGTCGATCGCCCTGTTCAAGCCGCTCCAGGCACCAGCAGGTGCCCGCGAAAATACCTGGAACGCTCTCATGTTCCCCTACCAGCCTGCTGAGCAGTTCCAACACGTAGAAACCGGCAGCAACGGCGGTACCCTTCAGCGATGCGAAGCCTACTGGTTCATAGGCGGTGAGTGTTCCAAGGCCTCCCCGACCGCTCCATGCAACGCTTATACGGTTGAACGGCTGCAGAACGCTGCCCTTTTTTCCGCCGCGCACACCGCGACCTACCAAGGCAACCCTGCCATGGTTCAATGTCAACAGTGAGACAATGGCGCTGGTTTCACGATAGGGACGAACGTGGAGAACCACGGCAGGCTCGCCGGTTATCCTGCCGGTTACGCTAGTCATAGCCCATCCTGCGCAGACCCGCCGGGCTGTTGCTCCAGCCCGGTTTGACTTTAACCCACAGGCGCAGCATCACCCGCTTGCCGATCAGCGTCTCGATATCCTTGCGGGCTTCCTGACCTATGAGTTTGAGCTTTTCTCCACCTTTACCGATGACGATCCGCTTCTGCCCGGCACGCTCCACATAGATATCCGCAGAAATGTCCACCAGCGCGGGTGTTTCCTTGTAACCCTCCAGCACGACGGCCAGATGGTGCGGCACTTCGTCACCCAGACGCCGCATCAACTTCTCACGGACAATTTCCCCTACCAGCGCTCGCTCGGTCTGATCGGTCAGCTGATCTGGCGGAAAAAGCTGAGGCCTTTCAGGCAGGCGCTTGAAGATGGCGTCCCGCAGCTGATCCAGCCCTTCGTTTTTCAAGGCCGAGACCGGAAAGATTTCTTCAAAAACGCCGGGGCCGTCCAGCTTGCTCATTGCTGGCAACAGGGCCTGTTTGTCTCGCAGCAAATCGATCTTGTTAATGACCGCCAAACAAGGGACGGCCAGCTTGTTCAAATGCGCCAGAACCAGCTCGTCTTCGTCCGACCATTGATCCCTGTCGACAATCATCACGACGAGGTCTACGTCCGGCAGAACGGAGGTCGCAGCGCGAACCATATACCGATTGATTTCCCGGTGGGCGTGATGGTGAATGCCAGGGGTATCCACATAGATCGCCTGATACGGGCCTTCGGTGTCCACACCCAGAAGAATTCGGCGGGTCGTCTGAGGTTTTCGCGAAGTGATGCTGAGCTTCTGCCGAAGCAGATGGTTGAGCAGCGTTGATTTTCCCACGTTGGGCCGACCTACGAGCGCAACGTAACCGCAACGCTGAGAGTTCTCATTCAAGATCTGCGATCCGCTTCAGCATGATGTTTGCGGCGGTCTTTTCGGCCGCACGCCTGCTTGTTCCTTCGCTGGTCACTTCCAGAGCAAGCTCCGGAATGGCGCAGCTCACGCGGAACACCCGTTCGTGAGCGCTACCCGACGTTTCGACAATGTTATACACGGGAAGGGCCAGGTTCGCCCCCTGCAGATATTCCTGCAGCCGTGTTTTGGCATCTTTGACATCGTCGGCACTAAGCGTGGACATGCGCTCAGAAAAAAGACCGCAGATCACCTGCCGTGCGGCTTCGATACCCCCGTCAACATGCACCGCGCCAAGCAAGGCTTCCAGCGCATCTGCCAGAATAGAGTGTCGCTTGTGCCCACCGCTGCTGCGTTCCCCACCGCCAAGATTCAGACAGCTGCCAAGATCAAGTTCGAGTGCGATCTCCGCAAGGGTTTCCCTGCGAACCAGGCTGGCCCGCATCAAGGTCAGAGCATCCTCGGCGTCTGCACTCCGAGAAGTGAACAACTGCTCGGCGATGACGTATCCCAATACCGCATCCCCGAGAAATTCCAATCGTTCGTTGTGTCGCCGGGCGGCGCTTCTGTGAGTCAACGCCTGCTGCAGCAACGCCCTGTCTGAAAAATTGTACCCGAGGGCGACCTCGAGACGGGACATGGCTGCAGAATTACTGATACGCGTACTGCTCGTTGAAAGACAAAACGATATCCACATTGGAAACCAGGTGCTCCCGCTGTTCATAGTTCACCAGCAGGATGGTTTCGTCACGTCCGCGCTCGATTTTTAAGATATCGACCACCTTGAAATCCCGCAGATTGTTTACTTTGAAACGCTTCTGCAGCGATTCCTGAATTTCCCGACGGCTCATCTCGTGAACTTTCTGCGCAGGCAGATCTTGTATAACGGACTTTACTGCATAGAAATCGATGTAGTGGGGCCCGAGCTTCAACACCAGCGTTACCGCAGAACCCACAATGGCCACCACGAGCAGAATGCCGAGGAATGACATGCCCGCCTGAACAGATAGCTTGCTAGTCGGTCTGCGACCGCGTCCGCCATCAGATGAGGATAAGTTTCGAGTCAGCATCATATTTTCTCCATCTCATCCTTAGTTTAGCCAGCGGTTGCGGGCAAGGGTGGGTAGATTCCAGCCGGGGTCCTTATGAACCCAGATCGCCACCGCTTTGCCAACAATATTGTCTTCAGGGACAAAGCCCCATACGCGACTGTCTTCGCTCCTGCCGCGATTGTCGCCCATCATAAAATAGCCGTCATCCGGCACCACCCATTCCTGAGCCGGTTCTGTGAACCGGTACCGGTAGGTTCTGTGAGCTCGCCCATCGACCGTCTCCGTGTATTCACGCACTGGGATACGCGACCCGGCGTAGGGGATGCTGGTTTCAAACTCCCGGACGAAATCATAGGCCAGGCGTTCGCCGTTGATGAACACGGCCTTGTTCTCGTAGCGGATGCGATCCCCCGGGAGGCCAATTACCCGCTTGATGAAGTAACGGGAATCATGGGGGGGCACGAAAACCATTACATCTCCGCGTTCAGGCATCCCTATATCCAGGATCTTGGTTCCTAACACGGGCAGTCGAAGCCCGTAGGCATACTTGTTGACCAGGATGAAGTCTCCCACTTCCAGCGTCGGGACCATAGACTCGGATGGGATCTGATAAGGCTCCGCAAGAAAACTGCGCAGAAGCAGAACCAGCAGCAAAACCGGAAAGAACGAACGAGCGTACTCCACAAGCCGGGGTTCGGTAAGAACCCGTTCCAGATCCTCTGCCGCGCTCCCGCTGGCTTCCAAAGACGCCGCGGCGGCAACCCGTCGCGGCTTCAACAGAACAGCGTCTATCAGCCACAGGGCACCACAGATCAGTACGGCCCAGGTAAGAACGAGCGGGAAATCGATATCCATCAGCGGTCTACCTTCAATGCAGCCAGAAAAGCTTCCTGGGGAATTTCAACTCGACCTAGCTGCTTCATGCGCTTCTTACCGGCCTTCTGTTTTTCCAGAAGCTTCTTTTTACGGGTGACGTCGCCGCCGTAACACTTAGCAGTTACGTTTTTGCGCAACGCCTTAACCGTCTGCCGGGCTATCACCTGACCGCCAATGGCGGCCTGAATAGCGACGTCGAACATCTGCCGTGGGATCAATTCCTTCATCTTTTCCGCCAGCAGCCTGCCCCGCGACTGAGCCTGATCGCGGTGAACGATCGTGGCGAGCGCGTCTACCCGATCACCGTTGATTAGAATATCCAGTTTGACCAGCTTCGCGGCTTCAAAACGGTTGAAACTGTAATCCAGGGAAGCGAATCCTCTGCTGACCGATTTCAGGCGATCGAAGAAGTCCATGACCACCTCGTTCATCGGCAGGTCCCAGGTCATGGACACCTGACCACCGCTGTAGTGCATGTTTTTCTGCACGCCTCGCCGCTCCACACAAAGCGTCATGACGTTGCCCACGTAATCCTGAGGAACCAGCACGTTGACCTCCGCGATGGGCTCGCGCATCTCTACGAAGTTCACTGGCAGTCGCGAGGGGTTGTCGACCTGCACCACGCTGCCGTCCGCCAGCTCCACCTCATAAACGACCGTGGGCGCTGAAGTGATCAGGTCCAGACCGTACTCGCGTTCCAACCGCTCCTGCACGATCTCCATGTGCAACATGCCCAGAAATCCGCAGCGAAACCCGAAGCCGAGAGCTTCCGATGATTCCGGTTCGTAGAACAGGGAAGCGTCGTTGAGAGTCAGCTTCTCAAGCGCCTCACGGAACCCTTCAAAATCCTCAGAGTTGACCGGGAACAGGCCTGCAAAAACCTGGGGCTTGGCCCTGCTGAAACCCGGCAGCTGGGGTACCTGCTGGTGCGCGGCAAGGACGATGGTATCGCCCACGGGAGCGCCGCGTATGTCCTTGATACCTGCCACGACATAGCCGACTTCCCCTGCCATCAGGCTGTCGCGGCTGCTCCGTTTCGGCGTAAACCCGCCAACGTCATCAACCACGTGAGACTTGCCCACGCTCTTCACGACGACCTTGTCGCCCGCGCGTAGTTGCCCGTGCACCACTCGAACCAGAGAAACGATGCCGAGATAGTTGTCGAACCAGGAATCTATGATCAATGCCTGCAGCGGCTTATCAGGGTCGCCCTGAGGCGCCGGTATCTGTCTGACGAGCCGTTCAAGCAGATCGGGAACGCCTTCGCCGGTTTTCGCGCTCACGCACAGTACATCTTCGGTGGATAGACCAATGATTTCCTCTATTTCGCGAGCTACCTTCTCCGGTTCCGCTTGGGGGAGATCGATTTTGTTAAGCACGGGCAGCACCTCAAGCCCCTGCTCGATGGCGGTGTAGCAGTTCGCCACCGATTGCGCTTCCACCCCCTGCGCAGCGTCCACCACCAGCAGGGCCCCCTCACAGGCGGCCAGCGAACGGGAGACTTCGTAGCTGAAGTCCACGTGACCCGGAGTATCTATGAAGTTGAGCTGGTAAGTTTTTCCATCATCAGCCGGATACTGCAGCGTTACGCACTGCGACTTGATGGTGATGCCGCGCTCACGCTCCAGATCCATCGAATCGAGCACCTGTTCGGCCATCTCCCGATCAC
>JAHEEG010000127.1:4694-10779 GCA_024640825.1 Gammaproteobacteria bacterium | reverse complement strand
ACCGCTCAACACGTCCCACCGCCCTGGACCAGGCGCGCAAGAGGCGCCCCTTGGAGGTGAGGATGACTTCCAGATCCGCTTTCTCGTACGATCCGCTGGCCCAGCGACGCTTATAGAATTCGTTCCCGCATTTGAAGTCGAAACGGTGCACGCCATGACGTATCAAATCTTCAACGATGGGGTCGAGCAGCAGGGCGCCGGGGCCGAATTCTGCATATCGAGGGTCGAACCCGGTCATCAGGAACAGGTACGTGCTCGGTGTACGCATTCCGTAGCTCGAACCCACCACCTGGCCTTCATGAACCACTTCGGTGAAGCATGCAGAGCAGGACCCAGCTGAAGCCTCATGGGACAGGTACTGATGGAAACTCTGAAAGTCCGGCTGAAGGAAAAAGGATCTTCTGTTCAAGGCTTCGAAGCGCAGCCGGTGCAGACGCTTAAGGTTGTCCATCGCCTGCGGAATGGTGTAGTTCGGGGGAAGTTCCTCTTGCGTTACGATGCGAAGTTTCAGCCCGGCAGTCTCTGCCTTTCTGAGCTGACGGCGAAGCTGACTGCGGAAGTTTGATCGGTAGCGGATCCAGAACGCTTCCAGAGAATCCGGTACGTCGAGGAACCAACCCCGCTCAGGGCTACTGTGTTTGGCAGTGCAGTGGCCCAACCTTGAACCTATCTCGGCCCTGAAATCACGCGTCAATGAAGCCGCAATCAGCAGATCCGGCCTGAGCGTGTCGACGAGATAGTCGCGGAACGCCCTGAATATTTTGGGGCAGCATTTCGGAGTGACTATGGGCTCGATATGATCAGCAGTAGGCGGCGTAAAAAGCTCGACTGTCCTCCCCAACAGGCTGTCATCGATCCGGCACGGCTGAAGAAACACCAGCTTTTGCCCTAGGTATCCAACGATGACCTTGAGGCGTCGAAACTCGGGCCACACCCGCGCAGCTGCATGCACAAAGGCGAAATCATAGAAAAGATTGTCTCCAGCGCTCTCCAAAAACAGCCGATTCCAGTCCGTCGCATCAATTTCGTCGAGCTGCCGGCAGGAGAAGGCAACGTTCGATTCCGCCGCGATAGGCGGCGCAGGGGTGTTGGATTCAGGATTCACGCGAAAACCATTCGATGGTAGACCGCAGACCGTCGGACAGTGAAGTACGCGGGCTCCAATCCAGCGATCGCCTGGACGGTGCGATATCGGCCCGGCGAATCTGTTCCATCGGCCGATCCTGTGCTGTCCCGAATTCAGGCGCTGCGGGGGCCTCCATCAACTCGTGAATGAGCTCAACCACTTTCTGCACCGAGACCAGCTTGCCGCTGCCAACGTCAAATGTTCCACCCGCAGCGCCCGGCGCAACCGCAGCACGCACAAAGGCTTCCGCGACGTCCTCTACGTATACCCAGTCCACCTCGCGGGTACCGCTGGAAAATGTTGGCTGCTTGGCATTCAACAGAGAAGTGATGGTGTAAGGCACCAACTTTTTGTCGTCCTGCGGCCCAGGCCCATACACCATAAAAACACGCAGGATGACCACCGGGAGCTCGAAAAGTACATTGAACATCCGTCCGTAGGCTCCTGCAGCGAGTTTCGCGGCTGCGTACGGCGAGCTTGGAATCGGCCATTCCAACGACGGTTCCGGCTCCTCAAGGGAGCCGGTGAGCACCACGCGTTGGCATCCATGCGACTTCGCTGCCATCAGCAGATTGACTGTGGAGGTGAGATTGCTGTGCAGGGTGCTGAGTACGACGTCGAGGGAGCGAGCCCCCACGACGTGGCTCGCCAGATGCATGACATAATCGGGCTGAGCCGTCTCGAAGATACCGTTGGTTGCCTCGGCGTTTTGCAGATCGGCAACAAGCGAGAAGGAACTGGCGTCTGCGGGCGGCGTACGGCCCACGGTATAAACCTGGGCGCCCAGCTCGTGCAGGCGAGCGCTTAATGCGGTGCCGACGAAGCCTCGGCCGCCGGTGACGAGGACTCGCTTTCCTGCCAACGCCGATTGGGGGTCAATCCGCATCTGTTCCACCATCAGCCCGCCCAGACCGCGGTCAACGCTTTGCGTGCGCGGCGGGCAGCGCGGCGCATTATTGCGGTCGCAGAGCCACCGTTTTGCGTAGGGCCGTCGACCTCGATGAAATTCAGGGGGATTATGGAGCCAACATGTCTTCGACTGGCTCGAGGGGCATCAATGATGAACTGCTCTGTGTCGAAGTAGGGATAATCGTCAAAAGGCCAGGTCCAACACTGGTGCTCCCGGTAAAGGGTCTCGATCGACCGTGCTAGCTCCAGGTTGGTCTCGAACTGCTCACTATCGCCGCGCAAACCGCGGATGTGACGCAGCATCAGCGGGAAGGCCCGTTCGCTGCAGTAGTTGGAGTACCAGAGCTCGAAACCGAGTGTCTCCTTTACCTTGCTTACCGCACGATAAACCTGAACATGATCCTCGTGCCCATACTCCCCCCAGGGGTTGTGGGTCAGCACGGTTTCCACGCCCTGCAAACGATCCGTCAGCGTGTCGACCAGCGTCTGAAAGTTCGCCCGGTAGCGGGCGGCATCGAACCCGGGAAGAATCCCTTTGCGGCGGCGCACCTCCAGCCCATAAGAGGTCTCGACTGGGTCTCGCCAGTCAGCGCCTTGGAACGCGACGGACTCTGTTATTCCCAGAAACTCTGTATTTGCCAACGGAAAACACCGCGCCAGAGCCTCACGGCCTGCTGACACGGTGGCGTTCTCCGGCAGTTCCATGAAGCAGACATGCACCGCCTTTGCGCGCTGCACGACGGAGCTGAACCAGAGAATTTCGTCATCCGGATGGGCCACGACGATGCTGGCCTGATCGATATGCTGGCGCAACATTCAAATAGCTCCGAACGGCTCGAGGGCGAGAAGATCCGAGGCTATCAGACGTTCGGCCGCATGATTGAGCGCCGTCAGATCTATGCCGGAAAGCTGCTGTATGTCCAACGTCGAATGGTGTCCATCGGAGTAGCTGAGCATCCACAGCAGAGCGAGCTGGGCATCTTTACTCTGGTTCTCGCCGCCGACGTTGTCATACAACCCGCGACGCCCCAGTTGCGGCTCGCACTTCGGCTGCAGATTCCGATAGCGGTCGACGCACTGGGCATCCTGCAGCACGCGGGCGCAGACTTCCGCAGACTCCGCCAGTGACGCGGCATTGATAAACGCCAGGTTGTCGCCGGATGAATGGTACTCGGGGTATTCGCCATAGGGCGTGCGCATCAGGCAGCCTGCAGAAATATCGATGCCAGGTGAACAGTATTGGCGCTCATCGTAGCCGTAGGGAATGAACGGACGGATGTTTGCGTTGGGCAAGGCAGCCAGATGATGTTCGAACAGGCGGTCGATCAGTCCGTCACCGCGGCGACTGCGTTTGTAGGTCAACGGGCCTGAGTCCCCGATGCCGCTAAGTACCAGCCCGCTGATTATATTCGGGATGAGATCTTCGTTCTGCGCTAGCCACGTAATCGCACCGATGGTTCCAGGCACGAAAACGAACCGCATGCCGTGGCGGAGTTCGCCGGCGTTGGCAAAATGCTTTGCGAGATGGGTAGCGACGCTGATGCCGGATAGATTGTCATTTGCCAGAGAAGGATGGCAAATGTGCGTGGATACGAGTATTTCTTTACCACTGGTTCCGGGAATGAAGCATTCCCCGTAGCTCATGGAACCGGGAGCCAGGGTTGCGTCTATGTGTACGCGATACGTTCCTTTCGGAAGTTGGGTGCGCCGCTCATGCGAAACGCAGAAACCCCAGGTTTCTGCGTAGTAGCTGGTGCGGTATGGGATCGCGTCCGGTTGCTCCGGCAGCGAATGCAGATGCGCCTCCAGCGCTTCCCGGGAAAGCGTCATATCAACCGGCGTGCTGTAACTCACGACGTGCAGATTATGATCGGCAACATCGATGACGCGGGTTCCGCTGGGGTCTTCCACCCAGGCTTCGCGCAGTGTCCATTCCAGTGGAACCGTCCAGTCGAACACCGGCGTCCCCGAAGGCACCTCGATGATCGAAAGCTCGATGGACTCCTGAATGACCGCAAGCGTCTCGCGAACACCTGGCCCGGTTATGCTCCGACAGATCGGATACAGTCGATCGCATAGCGCGAACAGGGCGTCCGGATCGGCGATGCGGTCTTTCGGAAGATCTTTAACTGGACGCGCCACGGATTAATCGCCTACCAGATCTTCCAGGGGGGATTGCCGGAGGCCCAGATCTCCTCCAGCACGTTCTTGTCGCGCAGGGTATCCATGGGCATCCAGAATCCCTGATGCCGATTAGCCACGACTTCATTGTCTTCGGCCAGTCGCTGCATCGGGTCGACCTCCCAGACCGTGTCATCGCCGTCGATGTAGTCAACCACGCTTTTATCAAGCACAAAGTACCCGGCGTTTGCCCAGACGCCTTCCCCTTTTGGTTTCTCACGGAACCGGGTCACCAGCTGTTCTTCGGGACCCAGAGGGAAAATGCCAAAACGCTGATCCGGCTGAACCGCGGTCATGGTGACTTTCTTGCCATGATTGTGGTGGTACGCCAGAGACGCAGTGATGTCGACGTTGCTGACGCCGTCGCCGTAGGTCATGCAGAACGTCGAACCCTCAAGATACTTGGCAGCCCGTCGAATGCGGCCGCCGGTCATGGTTTTCTCGCCGGTGTCCACCAGGGTGACCCGCCATGGATCTATCTTGTTCGAATGCAGCGTTGTGGTGTTTTCCCGGAAGTCGATCGTAATATCGGCCCGGCGGTTCACGTAGCTCGTGAACCACTCCTTGATCACATGGCCTTTATAGCCGCAGCAGATGATGAAATCGTTGATCCCGTGGGCAGAATAGATCTTCATGATGTGCCAGAGAATCGGCATCTCGCCAATCTCTACCATTGGCTTCGGGCGCACGGCGCTTTCTTCGCTGATGCGGGAGCCGTACCCACCAGCGAGAATCATAGCTTGCATGATCTGGTCCATTCTCAGCGGTACTCTGATTATAGCCGGGGACATGTAGACTGATAGGCGAGCGGGTAAACAACATGTAATACCGCGAACTCAGTCGCAATTAGGACCTACAGAACGAAGGGCGCGGAATCGAAGGGCGCGTAGCCCAGGTCTTTTTCTGAAACCTGGGTCACAGGTTCCGGCCAGGGCAGGGCAAACGCCGGGTCGTCATAGCGGAATCCCGCGGCGGAGTGCGGCACATAAAGTGTCGACATCTGATAAAAGACTTCCGTGCCATCCTCGAGGGTCTGAAAGCCGTGCGCGAAACCTTTCGGAATGAACAGCGCTCGCCGGTTTCGCGCGCTGAGTTCGACAGAAAAGTGGCGGGTAAAAGTCGCAGAGTCCGCTCTCAGATCAACGATGACGTCAAAGATTGCGCCGACGGTGCAGCGAACCAGTTTGGCCTCCTCGTGAGGTGGCTTCTGATAGTGCATGCCGCGCAGCGTCCCGCGGGTATGGTTGTAAGAGATATTGCACTGCGCAAGGTTGGCGTCGAGTCCGTGAGCGGCAAATTCCTCCTGGCAGAAGCTGCGCGCGAAGAAACCGCGATCGTCTTCTATCGGATCGATGTCGATAATCCAGCTGCCCGGCAGACCGGTCTCGCTGAAGATCAATCCAACACCTCGACGCGAGGAATGGGCACCACGAAGCGTCCACCCCATTCTCTAATGCCGGCCATCTGTGCAACCACTTCCTCCCGCAGGTTCCACGGCAGGATGAGCACGTAGTCCGGGCGGGTCTCGAAGATCCGGTCAGGTATATGCACAGGTATGCGCACCCCCGGGAGAAGCGTGTTCTGCTTGCGCGGGCTGCGATCGACGGTGTAGTCGAGAAGGTCGGTGCGGATGCCACAGTAGTTGAGTAGTGTGTTTCCTTTAGCTGGCGCGCCGTATCCAACAATAGACTTGCCAGCATCTTTTGCGCCAATCAGAAATTTCAGCAGTTGGCGCTTGGTGGCCTGGGCGCGGGCCTGGAAAGCTCGATAGGTTTCTATTTTTCCGAGACCGGCTTCCAGCTCTTCGTGGCGCAATGCGGCCACTCGAGCGGTCATCGGCTTGCTTGAGTCATCGTCATGCCGCCCATA
>JAHEEG010000127.1:0-4684 GCA_024640825.1 Gammaproteobacteria bacterium | reverse complement strand
GCCGTGAGTGGCAAAGACCCGCTCGACAGTGATCCAGGAAAGATAGGAGAAGTGCTCGTGATAAATAGTGTCGAACTGGTTCTGCTCGATGAGCCGCAGCAGGTGCGGGAATTCCATCGTGATGATTCCGCCAGGTTTAAGCGAGAGCTTCATCCCCGCAACGAAATCGTTCAGGTCTGGCACGTGGGCGAGGACGTTGTTGCCCAGCAGCAGATCTGCCTGCAACCCTTCCGCCACCAGCTCCCGCGCCGTCTGCTGGCCAAAGAACTGTACCCGGGTGGGAATATCCTTGGCCAGCGCTGCAGCGGCGGTATTGGCCGTAGGCTCGATACCGAGAACGGGAACGCCGCGGGCCTTGAAGTATTGCAGCAGGTAACCGTCGTTGCTTGCGATCTCGGTGACCTGCGAACCGGAGCCAAGGCCGAATCTGTCGACCATCATGTCGACGTAGTCACGCGAGTGCGCCAGCCAGCTTTCGGATACCGAGGAGAAATAGGCGTAGTCGTCGTCAAAGATCTGCTCCGGACTCTCGAACTCTCCAAGCTGGACCAGCTTGCACTTACCGCAGACAAGGGCATGCAGGGGGTAAAAAGGCTCCATCGCCTGGGCATTCGCGCCGCTGACAAACGCGTTGCTGATGGGTGACATGCCCAGGTCGCAGAATGTCTCCTGTACGGGTGTGGCGCAGAAGCGGCAATTCAGAGAATACATAAATGCGTTACCTCACAGGGACTCGTAAGTTTCGATCTCGTGGAGCGTTCGCGCCCGCAGGTCACCCTGGGCGTCCGCTTCCTTGTTCCAGCTCACGATCCAATCGAGCGCCTCGTGCAGACGCAGTTTCGGGCGCCAGCCGAGCAGGTTCCTGGCTCGGCTCGAATCAAGCTTCAGATAGGTCGCCTCGTGGGGATGGCTGCCGCTGTCGCTCGCCCAGGTAGCGCCTTGACCCCAGCGTCGGGTCAGCTCATCGCAAATCCAGCGTACGGGCCGCACGTCCTCGTCAGTTGGGCCGAAGTTCCAACCGCAGGCGAAATCTTCGCCACGCTGCACCAGCGCTTCCGCCAGCAACAAGTAGCCATGCAAGGGTTCCAGGACATGTTGCCAGGGTCGAACGGCTTCAGGGTTTCGGATGCGTACCGGCTCGCCGTTCCGGATAGCGGCCATGATATCGGTGATCAGTCTATCGGTCGCGAAATCTCCGCCGCCGATCACGTTGCCGGCGCGACCGCTCGCGATACGGGCGGTATCAGGCGCGGCGAAGAAGGACCGTCGAAAGCTGGCGGTAACCAACTCAGCGCAACCCTTACTGGCGGAGTAAGGGTCGGCGCCGCCCATTGGCTCATCTTCACGATAACCCCAATGCCATTCCTGGTTGTCATAGCACTTGTCGGACGTGACCACGACCACGGCCTTGAGGCGATCACAAGCGCGTATCGCTTGCAGCAGATTGACAGTTCCCATGACGTTCGTGTCAAACGTCTCAGCGGGCTCGGCGTAGGATTCGCGAACCAGCGGCTGAGCCGCTAAGTGAAAAACAATTTCCGGATCCGCTGCTTCCACAGCTTCCGCCAGGCGTTTAGCATCTCTTACATCGGCTTCGATCGAATGGAGATCATCGGCAACGCCGGCCATCTCGAACAGACTGGGATCTGTGGGCGGTTCGAGCGCGTAACCGGTTACTAGGGCGCCGTGCCGAGCGAGCCAAAGCGACAGCCAGCTCCCTTTGAATCCCGTATGCCCCGTCAGAAATACTTTTCTGCTTCGCCAGAAACCCGGATCCACTCGGTGCTACTCCATACTTTGGTGATGCTTTGGGGGCCAGACATTAACGGACTTGGCCTGAAAATAGTGTGGGCACCTTGGTGCTTAATGCAACCCTTAGTTGAGTAAGTTGTAGGGGTTCGTTGGGTGCCCTGCAGGTTGAGCGTCTCGAGTTTGACCGCCGACATCGATTGCCGCAATTACGACTCGGATACATGGCTCACGTTCCTCGAGGGTATACTGGACGCCAATGTTCTTAGCTGTCTCTTTGCCTTGAAAACTGCCGTTAATGCCAACGACCAGCAGCCTCTGGTGAGTATCGTCATGCCCGTGTACAACGGCGCGCATACCCTGCACGCCGCTCTAAACAGCGTTATGGGCCAGACGTACACAAACTACGAGTGCATCGTGCTTGACAATTGCAGCAACGATGAAACCGGGCACATCGCCTGCGCGTTCGCAGGCAGGGATTCGAGATTCCGCTGTGTCCGTAACGCTTCGGTGTTGCCGGTCATGCAGAACCACAATGCCGTGGTGGCCCGGATGTCGCCGGTCGCCGACTACTGTCAGATCCTGCAGGCGGACGACGCTCTGGAAGCCACCTGTCTGGCTGAAAAGGTCGCGCTGGCGCAGCGATATCCAGACGTGGGCCTGGTAGCCTGTTACTCGATGTGGGGTGACAGCCGCGTCCCCGAAGCGGACGTTCCGTTCTCGGCTGAACACTTGCCGGGTCGTGAAGCTGCCGGTCGCGTGCTTCGCGGCGAGTTCTATCCGTTCCTTTCGCCATCGAGCGTGCTGCTGCGCGCCGATTTCGTCCGCCGGAGAGGCAAGCTGTATGACGAAACGGTGCTCCACGGCGACGTTCAGGCGGCCTACGAAATTCTGGAGGAGGCGGATTTCGGGTTCGTTCCTAAAGTGCTGGTGAGAGTTGGCAGAAGCGCGCAATCGGTAACCAGTCGGGAAAATGCGCCTCTGAACCGCAATCTGGCCGCCAATCTACAACTCCTTGTATCCTATGGCCCGAAGTTTCTCCCAGCGGACAAGCTGGCCAGCAGCGTCAACTCGCGACTGCGCCACTATTATGCAACTCTGGCGCGCGCAGCCCTCGAAGGGCGATCCACCGAGTTCTGGGAGTTTCATTGCGGTGCGCTGGATCAGGCCGGCTATCCGTTTCAGTATGGCTGGCTGGCGCGGGCGGTTGCCGAGCGTTGCTGGCGTAAACCCAAAGGCAGCGCAAGACTCGTTCTGGGACGCTTTCGCAGGGGCCCCGCGTGAGCAAGCGCCTGGAGCGCTACTGGCGGCGCGGCTGGATGCGCATTGCCGAATGGCCGCTTCTGGGTTCGCTGGCAACCCGCTTCGCTCGGGCCGGGTTGCCGCCGCACACAGGCCGCGTGTCGCTGTCCACGCTATACCCCCACGGCTACCTCTCGCCGAACGCTCGAATCTTCCACGGTGAGTTGGTCCGTGGGCGCCAATGTTTCATCGGCGATGGGGTTCTCATTTATCAGGATCCTAAAGGCGGCGAGGTGCGTTTTGGTGATGGCGTGCACGTACACGAGAACTCGACGCTGCAGACGGGGCAGGGCGGGTCCATTACGATCGGCTCGAATACGCACATTCAGCCGCGCTGTCAGTTTTCGGCCTACGCCGGTCGGATCAGCATTGGCGAGCGCGTCGAGATTGCGCCAGGGTGTGCCTTCTATCCCTACAATCATGGCATGGCGAGCGGTTCACCGATTCAGCAGCAACCAATCTTCTCGCACGGCGGCATCTTTATCGATGACGAAGCCTGGCTCGGCTACGGCGTCATCGTCCTGGACGGCGCTAGAATCGGCAGGGGCGCAGTAGTGGCGGCGGGCTCGCTGGTCTCCGGTGAGATTCCCGATGAGGCCATCGCTGCTGGCGTACCCGCTCGCATAATCGGTTCGCGACGGGATGTTTGAGTCCATCGTCTCCAGCCTGCCGAAGCGTGTTGACAGAGCACTGCAACGTCGGTCTTTCGAGTACTTCAAGCGGCGTCGCTTCTACGAATATCGCGCGCGTATCCGTGACGATCTGGAGCCGTTGATCGTCTATCAGATGGGCAAGGTAGGTTCGTCAACCGTGGTGGAGACACTGACAAACCACTGCCCGCAGTACGCCGTATACCAGGTACACGTGCTCACCAGGGACTGGATTAGGAACGTCGAGGAGCAGTACCGCGAGGCATCCAAGGATCTCGGGAAACCGACTATCGACGAACATGTGCTTGCCAGCCGCTACCTCCTCGAACGCTTCAATGGGGAGCGGGACGACAAGCGTTGGAAGGTAATCTCTATTGCGCGCGACCCCGTGGCGCGTAATATTTCGGCGTTCTTTCAGGCATTTCCAATCTATTTCTCCCAGGAAGCTGCGAAACATGGCGGAAAGAGCATCAGCGGATTGAAGGTCGACCGTCTCATCAGACTGTTCCTCGATCAGTTCGGAGAGGACCGCCACCGATTGCCCCTGGAATGGTTCCAGATTCACATGCAGCCCGCCTTCGGGCTCGACATTTACGATTCACCCTTCGACCGCGACAAGGGGTACCAGACCTATTCCAACCAGCAATGCGAACTGCTGGTGCTGCGCATGGAGGATCTTAGGAATACTCTGCAACCGGCGTTGCGCGACTTCCTCGGTGTTGAGATTCCCGCGTTGGCAAGCGCCAACGTGTCTGCGGATAAGGAGTATGCAGACACCTATCGCGAATTCATTGAGCGAATGACGCTGCCTCCGAGCTACCTGGACACTCTGTACAATTCTGCGTACGCGCGCTATTTCTACTCCGAAGATGAGATTGCAGGATTCCGACGACGCTGGCAGACCCCGTCTCCATGACACGTTTCTGAATGGGTCTTGCGTGGGCCTCGTCTGCTCAACCCGTCATCAATACGCTGTCGACGAA
>JAHEEG010000273.1 GCA_024640825.1 Gammaproteobacteria bacterium | reverse complement strand
TTGTGGTAGACGGCTTCGCCTGCCCACAGGTGTGTCCATGACACGAAGCCCTGGATCTTGGTATCCATCACGAGGCGCGATTCCCGCAGGTTGTCCATGAAGGACTGCCGCACACGAACGCGGCGTTCTGCGCGGCTTTCACCCTCTATCTCGGGTAATGCACGGCCAAATCGGTAGCCCCTCTCCGAAAGCCCGGAATTGCAGACGATAATGTCTGGGCTCTTGCCACCCATATGCTCGATGATGTAGCTACGCGAGGCCCACAGATCCGAGAGACTGGTTACATCGGCCTGCAGCGCAAACGCATCGACGCCCTTTTCGCGTATGGCGTCGACGAGGTCGAAACCGTCCCTGTAGCTGCTGTGGAAGTGAACGCCGACGCAGGCAGCGCCGTTGGCTGCCGCGGCCAGGGCCAGCGCCTGGCCGATACCCCCGTCCTTTCCGGATCCCGTAATGAGCACTCGTTTGCCAGCAAAGGCGGGGTGATATGCTTCACCAAATTCGAATTTTTTGATATCCGCCGTGAACGCCATGGTGTATGCCTCCGTTAACGCCTCCGAAGCTAAAGGGTACCCCAGAATTCGCAGTACTTGGGGGTGCCTTAGCCGATGGTCTAAAGCGGAGTCGTTGTTCGCGCTCGAGAATCGTTTTCGGGGAACTGGACGATGATAGGAAGAAGATTTCGGAAATTCATCGAGCAGATCATCAACCGTACATTGTTCCTGCAGATGGTCGCTCTGCTCGCATCTCTGTGGCTGGTCTTTGCAGCTGCGATGTTCCTGGTGGAACGCGGCGTCGAAGGGAGTGCGATCCGGTCATACGGCGACGCTTTGTACTGGGGCATTGCAGCATTATCCACTGCGGGGATAGCGGATTCGCCCGCCACGGGCGCCTCGAAGCTGATCGGCGGAGCATGGATCATCATCGGATCTGTACTTTTTTTCGGCATCATCGTCAGCACGGTAACTGCATATTTCATGCGGCCGGTGCAACGTCCTTCGGATCAGATTATCGAGTCCATCGAGCAAAGCCTCGAAGAGCTCGATCAGCTATCGGTCGAGGAACTCGATCTGCTGAAGGAAACGGTAGACACCCTGATCGAGCACGTTGAGCATATAAAGAGCCGGCGGCAATAGAGTCGCCCCCCCCCGGGTGCGAGCCAGTACGCGATTCTACGTAGCGCGATGGCACCGCAGAGGTGACATCATGTCTGTCAGGCCTTTTCCCTGAGAGGAGGGACGGCATGAGCAACGCCGCGGGGGCCGACAATGGCCTCGACCTCTATTTCATTGCGCAGCAGCAATTCGACCGGGCCTTGTCCTGGATCGACGACCTGAAGTCCGGGCTAATCGACTACCTGGTAACGCCGAAGCGCACGGTGCACGTGCGCTTCGCAATCCATATGGACGACAACTCTGTGCAGACCTTTCACGGCTTCCGCGTGCTGCACAACACCGCACGCGGACCCGGGAAGGGCGGTATTCGCTATCACCCCGACGTTACCGAGCACGAAGTGGCTGCGCTGGCGGCGCTGATGACGTGGAAGACGGCGTTGGTCGATGTACCGTTTGGCGGGGCGAAAGGCGGCGTCGTTTGCAATCCCAAGGAACTAAGCCGCGCGGAGCTGCGCCGTATAACGCGTCGGTTCGTGATTGAGCTCGGCGATGCAATAGGGCCGTATACGGACATTCCTGCCCCGGACGTGTATACGAACGAGCAGACCATGGCCTGGATCTACGACACGTTCGACGTGTTTCACAGGGGCCAGAACAATCGTGCCGTTGTAACCGGCAAACCGTTGCGGCTCGGCGGTTCCCTGGGCCGCGATGCTGCGACCGGGCGCGGTTGCCTTAATGCGACCGAGCATTTCCTCGCGCACGGCGTCTGCGAGGGTCTCGATAGCCTCGAAGGGGCCCGCATCGCCATCCAGGGCCTCGGCAACGTGGGTTCGAATACCATGCGGCTATTCCACGAAGCAGGCGCGAAAATAGTTTGTGTATCTGATTCGCAGGGCGGCGTTGCCGACGAGGATGGTCTGAACCCCGAGGAAGTGATAGCGCACAAGGCCGACAATGGCACCGTCGTCGGATTACCGGAGACGAAGACGATCACGAACGAGGACCTGCTGACCTGCGACTGCGACATCTTGATTCCGGCTGCGCTCGAGTGCCAGATACTGAAAGAAAATGCGGACAAGGTCAGGGCGAAACTCGTCGTCGAAGCAGCGAATGCGCCGGTCAGCCCCGATGCGGACGAAATCCTGCAGAAGAGAGGTGTAGTTGTCCTCCCGGACATCGTCGCCAACGGTGGCGGGGTCGTCGTCAGTTATTTCGAATGGGTCCAGAACCTCGAGAACCAGCAGTGGCCACTCGATGAAGTAGAGACGAAGCTGAAGTACAAGATGGAGGCAGCGGTCGACGCAATCGTAGCCCGCTGGCAACACATACGCGCTAACAGCCACCGCGACGACGGGGCAGCACCGACGCTTCGTGATGCAGCGCTCGTCGAAGCCATCAGGCGACTGTCCGAGGTAATCCTGCAGCGCGATATATGGATGTAAGGGGACGTGCAGGAAAAGGCTTGCCGATTCCAGGTTCGCCCTCTCATACGGCCCCGAGCTTGCGAAGCGCCACGAACATCATCGCCACCGCCAGAACAATAAACAAGATACTGATTGCCCTGCGCATCGTATGGGGTGAGACCTTCCCCTGCAGCCGCGGACCGATCTGGCCGCCGATCAGGACGCCCGGAATGTCATAACACAACAGGTTCCAGGGCACCGCGGTCCAGCCGCCACTCTTTATCATCTGGACCACCAGGGTAGTCGACGCGAATACGACCGTGGTAATCACGACCAGCACCGATGTCGCCGCAGCGACGGCGATCGGCAGACCCTTGCGCGTCAACTGCGAAATCGTCACTTCACCGATGCCGACCGAGACCATACCGGTCAGGAAGGCGCCGAGGCCGGTCAGTGCGTAGCTACCCAATCCCAGCCGT
>JAHEEG010000126.1 GCA_024640825.1 Gammaproteobacteria bacterium | reverse complement strand
CTGCTTGGTTACCAGGGTTGCGGTGCCGGGGTCGTAGGTGTCCACCACCACGCCGTCATTCCTGAAGAAACCGTCTAGCTCGTGATAGTTGGCCGCCAGCCTGAAAGCCAGCGTATCGTCTATTAGGGGCGTGTTCACTACCAGGCCCGCGTTGCCGCGTCCGTGGTTGCCCACGTCCAGGTGCACCTGCATTTCCTGGGCCTCCAGGTCAGGCCGTTTGGTGCGCACGGAAATGGCGCCGGCGAAGGCGTTCCGGCCGTAGAGTGTGCCCTGAGGGCCGCGGAGCGTGGTAACCGACTCGATGTCGAACAGATCGAGCAGGGCGGTTGCGTTCCTGGAGTAGTAGGCGTCGTCGACGAATACGGCCACCGCCGGGTCGGCAAAGCTTTCGATGCCCGCCGTACCGATACCCCGCATGCTGAAGGACGCGGCGGCCTGAAACAGCCCCACATGCTCTAACTGAGTATTGGGAATGGAATGGTTCAGGTCTTCCAGCGTGACGGCGAACTCCTGCTCCAGAGCGGGACCGGTGAATACCGTCACGGCCTCCGTCATGTCCTGGACGTTCACTACGTCGCCGCGCTTGGTGGTGACGATGATTTCTTCCACCATGCCGGCCCGTTCGGTCTCTGCCGCGCTGGCCATGGGCGCGAAAGCGGTAGTGGAAAAGACGCCGCCTAGCAGCGCGACGGTAAACGCCGCGCCGAATCGATTGAGCACGATCATGCTTAGCTCCCCTTGTTTTTAATTCTCCGCCCCCTGTTTAGGGGCCGGGCGGTCCGTTGTCAAGGGTGCCGTGATATGGCGTGGGTAATTCGGCGAACGAATCTCCTCGGGGAACAGGTAGTATTCGCTGCTGGGGGAGGGAAACATGAAAAACGATCGCATCTATGACGTCATCGTGGTCGGCGGCGGTGGTGCCGGTATGGCTGCCGCCATCGAGGCCCACGACGCCGGCGCCAGGGTAGTGCTGATCGAGGCGGACCGGACGCTCGGCGGCTCCACCGCCCTGTCCGGTGGCGTTTACTATGCGGCGGGCACCAGCATTCAGCGCGCCGCCGGCATCGGCGGTGACACCGCGGACGCCATGTTCGAGTACTACATGACGCTCAACCAGCATCGGGTCGAGGCGTCCCTGGCCCGCGCGCTCTGCGACCATGCTGCCGAGGGTCTCGAGTGGCTCGCGGGCATGGGCGTGGTCTTCGACCCTGCGGCCCTTTACTGCTCCGGCGTCGAGAGCGTGCCGCGCGGCCATGCGGCCACCGGCATGGGTGCCGCCATGGGCGAGGCGCTGGACAGGGAGGTAAGCCGGCGGGATATTGATGTGGCCCTGAATACCCGGGTCCAGCAGCTTCTGATGGATGATTCCACCGGCCGGGTGCAGGGCGTTCGGGTGAACGATGAAGACGTTCACAGCGCTGCGGTAGTGATCGCCACCGGCGGCTTCGGCGCCAACCCCCACCTGCTGTATATGCACTACCCCGAGGCGGCTGCCCACGGCGATTGGACCTGGTACATCGGCAACCGCAACTGCATGGGCGACGGCCTGGCCATGGGCGAAGCGGCCGGCGCGGACATCGTCGGGCATAACCGCGGCCTGCTGCTGACCACACCCAACTTCAAGAAGGAACTCGAGGCTTATGCCCCCGGCTGGCTGGTCTACGTGAACCGGGAAGGCCGCCGGTTCGTCGATGAGACCGCCGCTTACGCGGTGATGGCCGGTGTCATAAAAGAGCAGACGGGTGGCTCCTGTTTTGCCATCTTCGACGATGTGGCCCGTCGCGAAGCCAGGCCCTACCGTGAGTTCGAGGACGCCTTTACTGCCGGCATGATCACCCTGAACTGGGTGACCGAGGAACTGGACGCGCAGATCGCGGCGGGCAAAGTCATCAAGGCGGACAGCCTTGCCGAACTGGCAACGCGCTGCGGGATCCGCCCGGGGGCGCTGGCGTCCACCGTCGACGTTTACAACGCCGATCTGCAAGCCGGCGTGGATTCCCGGTTCTTTAAAAAGGCGGAAGAAATGAAGCCGGTGGCTACTGCGCCTTTCTACGCCGCTGAGATGCGCCCGGCCATCGTCTGCCTCACCTCTACCGGGCTGCGCATCAATGCTCGAACCCAGGTTCTGGACCAGGGCGACCGGGTGATCCGTGGGCTGTACGCCGCAGGGGAAACCACCGGCGGCGTTCTGGGGGACCGCTACATTGGCGGCGGCAACGCCATTGCCAACGCCATCGTTTTCGGCCGAATCTCCGGGCAGCAGGCGGCCCTGGAGTTCAAACGTAACAACTGAGCACACGAGCTTGTCTGAACAACGTGTCTGAGCAAGAGGAGGGAGCAGATGGGAAAGTACATACTCATGGTGCAGTCGAATGCGGTTGGCGGTCAGGATGACGCGTTCAACGACTGGTACGACAACGTGCATCTGGGCGAGGTGCTGGGGGTGCCGGGCTTCACGGCCGCGCAGCGCTTCCGGGTCAAAGGTGATCCTGTCGCCGGGGAGAGCGGGCACCGTTATCTGGCCCTCTACGAGCTGGAAACCGACGATCCTCAGACGTCGCTGGACGCGTTGAGCGCGGCGGTGCGTTCCGGCGCGATCAACATGACCGACACCATCAATACGGAGGACGTTTCGGCGGTGCTGTTCGAGCCCATCGGCGATCGGGTGGTCGGCTGAGCCGCAATCCCTCGGCTGATCGGCTTCCGGGTGATCAGCCCTGGGCGGCTTCCTGCACCAGCACCCAGGGCTTGACGACCACGGCCCACAGCGTCGCCTGCGTCTCGTGCCAGCGGCGTGCTTCGTCGTCGCTCACCGGCCTAACCTGACCGTCTTCCAGCCAGCCGCTTACTTCGGCGCTGCGGTCTTCGGCGACCGCCATCGCCACGGTGAGGAGATCCATGTCCGCGCCCACCCGCACCAGGCGCCCGCCGGCGAAGTAGCGGGCCAGGTCGCTCCAGGGCAGGCGGGCGGTTTCCAGGTTCAGCTTGACCTTGAGGTCGGTCACGGCGTCGCGGTTTCAGCCTGCTGACTGCATCAGATCCAGCCTGGGGTCGTTCGGATAAATCCACTCGTCGCCGATGACCTGGGCCACTCGCAGCTCCTCCGGGATCCTGTCGATGCCGATCATGCGGTCGGCGGCCTGGTTCCAGTGGTAGATGCGCGCCTCCTGATAGGACAGGGGCACGCCTTTGAAGCCGTAGGACTGCACGGATTTCTGGATCCACTCGCCGAACTCTGTGTCTTCCAGCAGTACCGCATTGAGGCTTTCGCCGTCGTTCACCGTCCACATGTCGGGTTTGGGTCCGTCGCCCCAGTCCGGCGCCAGGGTCCAGGTCTCCAGCCGGCACTTATCGATGCCGTTGGGCCAGAACAGCAGCGGCGGCAGCGTGCGGTGGTTCAGCGGGGAGACCCAGTTGGGAAAGACGCCGTAGGACTGGGTGCAGGTGCGGGCGATCTCACCCACGGTCTCGAACTCATTTCCGCCATGGGGCAACGCCACAGCGGCCAGGACGTTAGAGCCTTTGGGCACCGGGGCGACCATTCTGCCGTGCCCGTTCGGGTACAGGGTGTTGACGTTGCGCCGATCGTCCAGCATGGGGGACACGGTTTTCGGGTGGATGCTGCGCACGTGGTAGACCTCGGTATTGGCCTCCATGGCAATCTTCCAGTTGCAGTTCAGATCGAAGATGTGACGTGCTGCCAGCCGGCACTTGTCGAACTGAAACTCCTCCCACTCCTCGGCCACCGGGCCAAGCCACTCGCGCAGTGTCGGGGCGTGGTCGTCGAAGTTGACGAAGATCAGGTTGCCGAAGCGCTCGCAGCGGATCTTCGTCAGGCCCCGGCAGCTGTAATCCAGGCCGCGGAAATCTTCGGGGTCGCGCAAGGCCACCAGATCACCGTCGTGGCTGTAGCTCCAGCCGTGGTATTTGCAAGTCAGCCGCGGCCGCTTGCCGGAGGGGTCCGTAACCACCGGCGCGCCTCGATGGCTGCAGGTATTGTAGAAGGCGTTGATATCGCCGCTGTCGGCGTGAACGATCACCACGGGCTGGCCTGCGGTTTCCCACAGCCGGAAACAGCCGGGCTCGGGCACCTCGTCGGTGTGGCCAGCCAGCAGCCAGGACTTGCGCCAGATGTGTTCCTGCTCCAGGGCGAAGAAGCGCGGGTCTGTGTAGCGACCGCCGGGAATATCCGGCAGCGTCGGAAAGCCCTCGGGCGGCGCCTTGCGGCCGGCCTCGTACTCCATCAGGTTACGCAGCGTTTCGATTTCTTCAGGTTTCATCCTTACAGATCCTCCTATTTGGGTTGATTCTGCACCACCACGTAGTCGCCCGCCATGTTGTCGTCTTCGATGACGCCCACCACCGCCCGGGCGATATCTTGCGGTGCGAGTATCTGAATGTGCTCGAGTATGGGGCCGAGCCAGTCCGGGCGCTGGCCGCCGCCGGTCTTGTCGAGGATGGGCGTTTCTGTGACGCCGGGACAGACGGCGTTGACCCGAATGCCTGCCTGGTCCTTCAAATCTCCACAGGATCGGGAAAACATGATGACCCCGGCCTTGGCTGCAGCGTACGGGGCATCGGCCAGGTACGGATTGAGCCCCCCGGTTGAGGCGGTGTTGACGATGACGCCGCCGCCGTGGTCCCGCATGTATTGAATGGCCAGCTGGGAAGATACGATGACGCTGGTGAGGTCGATCTCCAGCACCAGCTTGACCCGGGCAACGTCGGTATCCGGAAACGGCGGTGGCCCCGATACGATACCCGCGTTGTTGAACACGATGTCGATCTGGCCGAAGGTTTCGTCCGCAGCGCGGTACATCTGCTGCAGCGCGTCGAGCCGGGTGACATCGGTAGGCGCTGGGATAGCCTCGGCTCCCGCAGCGGTCACCAGCTTTGCGGTTCCCTGGAGGCCGGCTTCGTCGAGGTCGGCCAGCACCACGCCCCTGGCGCCGTTTTCCGCCAGCATGACGGCGGTGGCCCGGCCGATGCCGGCAGCGGCCCCGGTAACGATGGCGACTTTATCCCGAATTTTCATTGACGGTTCCTTTGTCGAGGTGAGCGAGCTCTCTGGCGAGGCGGCGTCGTGACTTTGGCGTTGCGGCCGCCAGCAGGACATGAAGCTGGTTGCGCAGATACTCTGCGGGAAGCGCTTCCAGCGTGATCACATCCTTGGTCCACAGCATGATCGTGGACCAGGCGGCACCCATCAGGCTTCGGGAAATGCATGCCGGATCGGCATCGGCGTCGATCTCGCCTGCCTGCTGCATGACGGTCAGCGCGGCCTGCCGATCCTTCAGCGCATCCGTCAGCAGCGTGCGGGTGATGGGGTCTTCGGGCTGCGCCTGAAACAGCAGCCGCGCGATGGCATCTGCCCATCGGGGGGTCTCCACGATCTGGCGGGTGATGGCTCGGCTGATCGTCAGCAGGTAGTCGAGCCCGGCGGAAGGCTGCACGCCGGCCTCTTTGCCCATCCGGGTCAGCTGCTCCTCCAGCGCCGACAACACCAGCACGTCTTTGTTTTCGTAAAGGTTGTACAGCGTGGTGGGAGAAACTTCCGCTGCCGCGGCGAGGTCCCGCATGTTGATGCCGTCATAGCCTAGGTTTGACAGCTGGTCCCGGGTGGTGGTGAGAATCCGCTCGCGTCTGGCTCTCTGCAGAGGGGTCAGGGCGCTCAGGCGGACGCGTCTCATCAGGCATCCGCCAGGCGCTGGGCGCCCAGTTTGGCAGCCAGCTCCATAATGTGGCGGTTACCCCGGCTCCACAGCACGTTCAGTGTGACGGCTTCGATCTTCCAGCCATCGGCGGTCCTGATGAGCCTGTCGTCATAGTACCCGCCAATGGTGAAATCCTGGCCGCCCTGTTGATTCGAGAAGAAGTGCTCTGCCTGCATGTACATGCGGCAGCGGGCGCGATCTCCCTCAATGTCTACCAGCGGGTTCGACATGGAATGCTGGGTGGCGTTCAGACCGGTGAAAAGCACTTTGCAGCCTGCCACCCAGTCGTCAGCCCTCATGGTGGAGCCCGGGTTGCCGTTGTAGGACGAGAAATCCATCTGAATCTCGTCGATGAATATGCTGCGGTACAGGGCCCAGTCACGCGTATCGATACCGTAGGCGTACTCATAAACCTTTCGGGTGATGGTGGTGTGGTCTTCGAGCACGATTTGCCTCCTGTGTCGGCCGCTCTGTCAGAGCAGGTGCGGTGCCAGCTGCGCGTGGGAGCCGGGCGCCAGCTCAGTGAGCTGCACCCGGTCGATGCCTATCTCTCCCAGCTCGCGCAGGGCGCTTGCGACCTCGGTCGGCTTGCCCATGAACCGAGACAGATAACCCTTGCCGAGGCCGGCCTTGAGACCGGTCACCACCGGGTTTTCTTCCGCCCCGGCATGCACACCGATGAGTATGAAGATGCCGATGGGAATGTCAGGGCTGATGGCGCGAACTCGCTCGACGTTGTTGCGCACCTCTTCTTCGGTGACGGTGGACATGATCTCGAAGTCCAGATAGCCCCCGCGGGTAGCCCGGGCGCTGGCTTTGATTTCCACCCGATCCACCAGCGGGGTGACTTCCCTCAGCGCCCTGGGCCCGCCGGCGGACGCGATGAGGGGCGGCGGGTTGTCTGTGACCTGCGCGAGGCGCTGTTCGCCGTCGATCTTTATCTGATAGTGGTCGCCGTCGAAGGTGCACTGACCCGTCTTCAGGAGTGCCGAGACGACCTGTAGCGCTTCGACATACCGGGATACCCGGGTCGGACCATCGGGGTAGATATCGCCCATAGCTTCGATTTCGTCCTGGGCCCAGCCGGCCCCGAGACCGGCCTCGAAACGTCCTTTGGATGCGGCCTGCAGCCCGAGCGACGCCTGGGCGAACTCCACCGGCGAGCGAAACAGGTTGTTGCAGAACGAGGTGGTGATCAGGGTTTGGCGGGTGGCGCAGGCCATCTGGGTGGCGGCGACGAAGACGTGCGGGTAGCGGGTTGCACCAACCCAGAGATGGTCACTGGCGCAGATACCGTGCCAGCCTTCGGCTTCCTTTTCCGCCGCCCAGACATCCGGTCTGACCCCGGTACCGGCCGGATAGTTGGTGAAAAACTCCAACCGGACCCCCCAATTATTGCTTCCCCGGAAGAAGATTAGCGCACCCGTGCGCTCAGCGCACATGCACCTCAGGGATCCTTTGGAGGATCAGCCGTCTTCAGCTATCTCTGATTCAGAGTCGGGCCATCCCAGCGTTCCATCACGGCGAAGTCTTCCACCGGTTTGCGGCTGAGTTTAGTGAGCTGCTTTACCGGTTTGCCCAGCGGGATCAGGGCGGCGAATGCCATCTGCTCCGGCACGCCGAGCAGCGCCTGCAGCGCCCGCTCCTGCGGGGCGACAAAGGTAGTGGGCGTGCCGCCGTAGCCCTCGTTGCGAGCGGCCAGCAGAATGTTCCAGACGAATGGGTAGATGGAGCCTCCGGAGATCACGCCGACGCGATCGAGCTCGGAATCAAATGAGGCTGCACAGGCAAGATCCAGAAAAACCAGCAGCAGAACGGGTGCGCCGATTACCGCGCGGATGAGGGCGTCCGGTGGTGGGGTGGCGGCAATCTCAGCATCGCTCAGCTTCGTGGGGTGAACCGTGTTCCATGGCGACTCGCCAGCGACAACCTGCGCCACGTAGCGCTGCATCGCAGGTCGGATGAGCGGAACCAGCGCGTCACGGGTCGACTGCTCGCGGACCACGATGACCTTCCAGCCCTGCCGGTTGCCGCCGCTGGGGGCAAAACGCGCATTGTCCAGAATTCGGTGAATGACCGAATCCGGGACCGGTTCATCGACGAACTCTCTCGCCGCGAACGTGGTTCGCATCACGTCGTACAGTTCCATGCGTACTCCAGTAATTCGCACTGTACCCACCATAGTGGACACGCGGGGTTACCGCAAAGCGTCGTTGCCTTACCCGTGCCCGGCTGGCCAGTGTCCGGCCGGACGCTTTGCCGGCAAGCCTGCCGCCCTGGGTTAGAATGCAGTTTTTGGATTTACGGTACCTGAGGGGGGATGCAGATGGCGGATAAGTTTGAACAGTTGGACGCTGTGGTTGTTGGTGCGGGGTTCGGGGGTATGTATATGCTCCATCTGCTTGGTCGCATGGGGCTGAGCGTGCGGGGCATCGAGCGGGGTTCCGACGTGGGCGGCACCTGGTTCTGGAACCGCTATCCCGGGTGCCGCTGCGACGTGGAAAGCATGGAGTACTCGTACCAGTTCTCCAGCGAGCTCGAGCAGGAGTGGGAGTGGACCGAACGCTACTCGGCACAACCGGAGATTCTCGCCTACGCCAATCACGTCGCCGATCGATTTGGCCTGCGAGACAGCATCCGTTTCAACACCGAGGTCACAGGCGCGACCTGGCGCAGCGAGGGTTCGGCGTGGCGTGTGCAGACCAGTCAGGGAGACGAGATAGAGGCTCGTTTTCTGATCATGGCGACGGGCTGTCTTTCGGCAGCGAACGTGCCGGATTTTCCGGGCCGTGATCAGTATCAGGGCAATACCTACCACACGGGTGCCTGGCCCCCCGAGGGTATAGATTTCACCGGTCAGCGGGTGGCCGTCATCGGCACGGGTTCCTCTGCTATTCAGTCCATTCCGCTGATTGCTCAGCAGGCGGCGGATCTGACTGTCTTCCAGCGCACGCCCAACTACAGCATTCCGGCCCAGAACGGCCCGCTGGATCCGCAGGTTGCGGCCCGAATCAAGCAGAACTACGCCGATGTGCGGGCCCGCAACCGGGCGCAGCCGGCAGCCTTCGGGGCGGACTATCCGCGGAATACCGATTCGGCGCTGGATGCCACACCGCAGGCGCGCAAAGAACGGTTCGAGGCCTACTGGCAGCACGGGGGCTTCATGTTCCTTGCCGCTTTCGGCGACATTGCCATGAACATGGAAGCCAACGCTCTGGCCGCCGATTTCGTTCGCGGAAAAATTCGCGAGATCGTCAAGGACCCGGATACGGCCGAGTTGCTCTGCCCCGATACGGTTCTCGGCTGCAAGCGGCTCTGCGCGGATACCGGGTATTTCGCAACCTACAACCGACCGAACGTGCATCTCGTGGATGTGAGCGAGCATCCAATAGAGCGACTGACGAAGGAGGGGCTCGTCACCAACGGGCAGGAGTACCAGTTCGACAGCATTGTATTCGCCACCGGATTCGATGCCATGACCGGTGCGCTGCTGCGCTGCAATATCGTGGGGCAAGCGGGCATGTCGTTGAAGGAGAAGTGGTCGGCGGGGCCGCGAACCTATCTGGGTCTCATGACCGAGGGATTCCCCAACCTGTTCATGATGACCGGTCCCGGCAGCCCGTCTGTACTCGCTAACATGATTACCGGCGTAGAGCACCACGCGGAATTTATCGCTCGGCTCATCGGCTGGCTGGACGAGCAGGGCCTCGCGCAAGTGGCGGCCGACCGCAGTGCCGAAGACCAGTGGGTAGACGTGGTGAACCTGCGGGCGGGTGCTACGCTGTATCCGAACTGCAACTCCTGGTACCTGGGCGCCAACGTGCCCGGGAAGCCGCGCGTGTTCATGCCCTATGTCGGTTTCCCGGACTACGTCGCCACACTCAAAACCGTTGAAGAAACCGGTTACCAGGGCTTTGCCTTTGCCTGAATGGTGGGCTGAATGCCGGCCTGAATGTCGGTCAAGGTGCTGGCTGGCGCTTGCTCTGCTTCTGTGCGCCAGCTGCGTCTATCTGCCGCGCTTTGACGACGCGGTTGTGACGCAGGCCGAGGCGCCGTCTCCCGACTCGCGGATTGCCAGCGCCCTGGGCGACAGTTGGGACGCTTCGCAGCGCGCCCTGCTGATTCAGGATCCCCAGGCGGCGCTGACTTCCAGGCTGGCGCTCATCGGCGCGGCCGAGCACAGCATCGATCTGGAGTATTTCATCTGGCAGAACGACCCCACGGGGATTCTGGTGGTATCGAAGCTGCTGGAGGCTGCCGATCGCGGCGTACGGGTTCGCGGGCTGCTGGACGACGTCCAGCTCGAGGGGTTGGTGAGCAACCTGAATGCGCTGGATGAGCATCCGAACATCGAAATCCGCATCTTCAACCCGTTCAGTGTGCGGCTTCGTTCCCCGCTGGGCGTCTTTCGTTTTGCCGAATTTGCCATCGACGGTAACCGGCTCAATCACCGCATGCACAACAAGCTGATGGTCGCGGACAATCAGCTGGCGATCCTCGGTGGGCGGAATATTGGCGATGACTACTTCGGCGAGAGTCGCGAGCGGCTCTTTATAGACACCGACGTGCTGCTGTCCGGACCCATCGTTCCCGAACTCTCCACCGGATTCGACGCCTACTGGAACAGCCGCTGGGTATATCCGGTTCGCGCGCTGGCGCACATAACCTTGCTGCCGGTGGATCTCGATATGGTTCGACAGCGGATCGACAGCCGTCTTGCAGCACGCCCGGACCTGCAGGCTTTGCGCGCAGAGGATGCCTTCAAGGCGCTCGTCGAGCAGATGCTGCAATCGCCGGCTGCCAGCTGGTCTGGCATGGTCATTGATGACCCGGATGTCAGCTGGTTCAATCGGCCCGACGAGATAGCCGTCGATCTTACCGAGGTTGCGCTGTCTGCGCAGCGGGAGGTTCTGATCTCAACGCCTTATCTGGTTCCGACGAAGAACCTGTTGAAAATCGCGGAGACGCTGATCGAGCGGGGTGTGAAGATCAAGGTGCTGACCAACTCGCTGAGTACCAACGATGTCGTCATTGCCCATTCCTCGTACGCGCAGTTTCGCAGGAAGATCATCGAGGCGGGCGTGGAGCTTTACGAGTTGCGCAGTGATGCGCAGGTGGCGGCCAGCG
>JAHEEG010000022.1 GCA_024640825.1 Gammaproteobacteria bacterium | reverse complement strand
TGACGGCGTGCTGCTTTCTGGCGGTCAGCGTCAACGCGTGGCCATAGCGCGAGCGTTGTTGAAGGATGCGCCCTTGCTGATTCTGGATGAGGCGACCTCCGCGCTGGACACCGAGAGCGAACGGCATATTCAATCGGCGCTTGACGAGGTAATGCGCGGGCGCACGACGCTGGTCATCGCGCATCGGCTTTCCACCATAGAGAAAGCCGACCTGATTATCGTTATGGAAGACGGCAGGATCGTCGAGACCGGCGACCATCAGTCGCTGCTTGCGAAAGGCGGTATCTATGCGGGTCTCTACGACGCTCAGTTTTCGGACGGCGCTCCAGCCGAGCCTGCGAAGGCGCTTACAGGCTGGAAGCGTTTTCCCAAGTCGCGACAGCAGCTTCCTGCCAGCTACTCTGAGCGGGCGCTTAATCCGCTGGCTCGAGCCTGGTATTCGAACGCGCGCTGGGTGAGACTGCTCTCCCCCCTGTCCTGGCTTTTCCGCTGGTTTGTGCGACGCCGTCGGTTGGCGTATCTGACCGGTAAAAAGACTTCATGGCGCGCGCCGGTGCCCGTTGTCATCGTTGGCAACATGACCGTTGGAGGTACGGGAAAAACGCCACTCGTGGTCTGGCTGGTCAACTGGCTGAAATCCGCGGGCTTCAATCCTGGCGTGGTGTCCCGGGGATATGGTGGCGGTACCGGCTCGGTACCCCGGCTTGTCACAGAAGACGCTGAGCCAGATGACGTTGGTGATGAGCCGCCGCTGATAGCTGCCAGAACGAGTGTGCCCGTGATTGTGTGTAAGGACCGAGTCGCGGCGGCGCAGCATCTCGTGGAACAGCACGCGGTGGATATTGTGGTGGCGGATGATGGCCTTCAGCATTACGCCCTGGCGCGGGACCTGGAGATCGTCGTGTTCGATGGTTATCGCGGCGCAGGCAACGGGCTGTGCCTGCCGGCAGGTCCGCTGCGGGAGCCGCTCAGTCGTCTGCAGGGTGTGGATCTCGTGGTTGCCAACGGTGCTCTGACCGGCCTGGCTGACAATGAGATCCTGATGCAGGCGGAGCCAAGAGCTTTTGTCCGGGTGACAGGCACCGACAGGATGGATTGCGCCGCCTTTGTGAAGATGCATCGCGAAGTGCATGCGGTGGCTGGGATTGGTAATCCATCCCGCTTCTCACGTACCTTGCGAGAACTGGGTCTGGAACCCCAGTTACATCCGCTGCCTGATCACCATAGGTATCGAGGCGACGAAGTTCTCTTTGACGATGATTGGCCGGTTGTGGTGACGGAAAAAGATGCGACGAAACTGCGGCGTCTGGCCAGTGTGCCTGAAGACTGCTGGTACCTGGAGATCGACACTGCGATGGATCCCAGTGCGGAAGAGAAGCTGCAGGAATTGCTCCGGGTTCACGGGATCGGCAGCTGATGAGCCGGCCCTTTAAAGTCGTCATCCCGGCGAGATACGCCTCGACTCGGCTGCCCGGTAAACCCCTCGCCGATATCTGCGGGCAGCCGATGATCCTGCATGTCGTTTCTCGTGCGCTGCGTAGCGGAGCCGGCGAGGTTGTGGTGGCAACCGACGACGAGCGGGTGGCTGAGACGGTTTCCAGTGCCGGTTATGAAGTCGCGCTCACCCGAGTGGATCATGCGTCGGGTTCGGACCGGGTGATGGAGGTGGCGACACAGCGCGGTTGGACTGACGATGTCCGCGTGGTCAACGTGCAAGGCGATGAGCCGCTGATACCGCCATCGGTTATCGCTCAGGTTGCTGAGCTGTTGGAGGTGCCGGGTTCCGTGGAAGTGGCGACGCTGTGTGAACCCCTCGCCGGGCGCAGCGCGCTGTTCGACCCCAACGTGGTCAAGGTTGTCATATCGCAACAGGGGCTGGCGCTGTACTTCTCGCGGGCGCCGGTACCTTATGCCCGCGATGAGTTTTCCACCGGGCAGGTCGACCCAGCGGAAGACGGCCCGCTGCCGCGGCCTGATCTCTGGTTTCGCCACATTGGCATCTATGGTTTTACGGTCCGGTCACTCTCCCGTTTCGTTGCGCTTCCGGGCAGCACTCTGGAAAACACCGAAGCGCTTGAGCAGCTGCGAATGCTCGATTTCGGCTTGGCAATCCGCGTCGCAGAGGCGGTGGTCCCGGTGCCCGGTGGTGTAGATACGCCGCAAGACCTGACGCGGGTTCGTGAGATTGTTGGTGCAGCGGGGGATTGAGAACAATACCGGCGGGCGGCACTTTTACCGCCCTGGTTTTCTCGACCGATCGGCGGCAGATCAGTTGCTGTCACGCCTGAGCGGGGAATTGGTCTGGTTATCAGAGACGTTCAGCCTCTACGGTCGAACCAGCGCAGTCCCCCGGCTCGTTTCCTGGTTTGGTGATCCGGGTTTGAACTACCGCTATGCCGGGTCTGATCACCTTAGCTCCGGCTGGCATCCCGAGCTGGACGCGCTGCGTCAGGAAATTCATGCGCGGTGCGGGCTCGAGACCAATTTCGTGCTGTTGAATCGCTATCGGGACGGCCAGGATTCCATGGGCTGGCACACCGACGATGAAAGCGGGCACCGGCCGCTGGTTGCGTCTTTGAGTCTGGGCGGCGCGCGGCGGTTCCTGACTCGGCCCGGTGCAGGCCGACCGTCGGTGCGATGGGATCTGGAACACGGCTCATTGCTGTTGCTGGATGGCCGTGAACCCCATTCGCTCCCAAAGACGCGCCGAGCGGTGGCTGAACGTATCAATCTCAGCTTCCGGTTTCTGGAGTGACCGTGACCGGCGCGGTTGATCTTTCGGTCTGTAATACGTTGGGGCTACACGCGAGCGCAGAGCATCTGGTGGTCATCGAGAAGGAATCGCAGCTCTTCGATCTGCTGGCGGCTGGAGATCTGACCAAGCGGCCTTTTCAGGTGCTAGGAGGTGGCAGCAACGTTGTTTTAAGGCCACACCTACCGGGGACCGTTGTTTTGATGCGTACCCGAGGCATCCGTTGGGAGCGTGGTGCCCGCGGATTTATTAACGTGACCGCGGCGGCGGGAGAACCCTGGCACGATCTGGTCCGTTACACCCTCGGTCAGGGGTGGTCGGGTCTCGAGAATCTGGCGCTCATTCCAGGGTCCGTGGGTGCGGCGCCGATGCAGAACATCGGCGCTTACGGCGTGGAACTCGCGGACCGGTTGGTCAGTCTGCGGGCGTTGGATCTGGACGACGGTTCGATTCGCGTTTTCGATCGGGACGCCTGTGGCTTCGGCTACCGTGACAGCCGTTTCAGGGCTCATGACGCGGATCGATTCATTGTTATTGAAATAACATTGGGACTTTCTGAGAAACCGCGGCCGATGGTTGGCTACCCTGACCTGCGCGACGAGCTGCAGATGATGGGTTGCGGTGAGCCGTCGGCAGTGCAGATTGCGGAAGCGGTTATACGGGTCCGCCGGCGTAAGTTGCCGGACCCTCGTTTTCAGGGTAACGCAGGCAGCTTTTTCAAGAATCCGGTACTTCCTACTGCGCAGGCCGAGCAGCTTTCCCAGCGGCATCCCCATCTGAGTTTGCGGGAAAGCGGCCACGGTATGGTTAAGCTATCAGCCGCCCAACTGATTGATCGTTGCGGTTGGAAAGGGAAGCAAAACGGGCGTGCCGGAGTCTGGCAGCGCCAGCCTTTAGTGTTGATCAATTTAGGAGGCGCCACGGCGGCGGAAGTACTTCACCTGGCAGATGCCATCCGCCACGACGTGGCTAGCCGCTACGGGGTCGATCTGGAAATCGAGCCCCGTATCCTGGGTCAGGACTGATCGTGGCTCTTCGGTATGACCCCTTGAGCTTTCAGTTCGGCCTCCCGCTGACGGCGTTTCACCTCCCGCGGATCGTTGTACGCCCGCCCGCTTGCCGTCGTTTTCGGCTGAGCTTCCTTAATGTCAGCCTTTGCATCTGCATCAGACGTCTGCACTTGGGTTGCCGATTGCGGTTCCCCCTGTTTCTGCCCCTCAGCTGTCGACGATCCAGAATCGACATCTGCAAGCGTCGACGTTTCTACTGGCGTGCCAGAAGATGAGGCGCTTGAGCCTTCGCGAACTTTTGACGGCTCACGAGCGGCGGTCGCCTGCACCTGCGGGTCATCTGTTGTTGCGCTGCCTTGATTGGTTGATACCGCGGAAGCGATTACGGGAACGGTTTCTGTATTAGTGGTGGTTGGAGTATTGGTTGTAGGCTCTGTATCCGCGGCGGTCTCTTTGTTAGCCGCGGGCGCTGCCCGCGGGGGGCGGGTTTCAGCGCCGGAGAGGCCGGCACGATCGCGGTGTGGGCGACGCTTGCTCTGGGCGATTGCCTCTGCAGCCGGGCGGCGCTCTTCCATCGGGATAACCTGCGCCTGGGGAGCTTCCGGCTGCTGCTGATCCAGCTTTTCTGCGCCGGTGGATGCACTGGATTCGCGGCGCCTGCTCTCGCCTCCGGCGTCACGTCCTCGGTTGCCCCCTTCGCTCGTGCCGTCGCGGCGGTTGTCACCGCGACGCCCACCGCTACGGCGGGCATCGCCGTTGCCGCGGTCCTGACGCTGATCGGATTGTTCACTCCGACCACCCCGTTTGGCAGACTTGCGGCCGTTCTGAGCCTCGCCTTCGGTACCGGTACGGCCAGGGCTGCTCCTTTCGCTGCTCTTCGGCCCCTGCCTGCCGCCGCGCCTCGATCGCGTATCGCGATTTTCTTCTCCGGCCTCCTGAGACCGTTGCTTTGATCCTCCATCGTTGGCGCTCCGCGCATTAGGCGCCTGAGGCTGGGTTTCGTGAGGCGCCGGTGCTTGTCGGCTGGCCGCGGGCTCGTCGACGCCGGGCCCGAACAGCGTCGCGACGATCCTTTTCAGGAACCTGGGGCCGGAAGTTTCGGAAGGGGCCGGTTTAGGCGTTCCCTCGCTGGCACGGCTCGAGGCCACTGCGGGTGACGGGGTTTCAGAAGGTTCAGCCGACTGGCGTCCGGCACTGCTTGGCATGGGCGCGCTGGGCTGTATGGCTTGAACTGCCGCCCGGCGAGGCGCCAGCGCGGATTCTTTCTTCTCCTCGAAAGCGACGGGCTGATCCCCGGTCTGGGTCAGCTCGAAGCTGGCTTTGCCGCCTTCTTCGGAAACCTGATCTTCACGCATTCGTTGAACTTCATAGTGGGGCGTCTCTAGGTTCACGTTCGGAATAATCACCAGATGCGCACCGGTCCGGACTTCGATTTCTGCGACCTCACTGCGCTTTTCGTTGAGGAGATACGCGGCGACGTTCAGCGGAACCATCGCGCGGATCATAGAGCTGCGGTCTTTGAGCGCCTCCTCTTCCATGATGCGAAGAATGCCCAGCGCCAGTGAGCGGATGTCGCGTATGCGGCCTTGGCCACTACAGCGCGGGCAGACTTCGGTGGTCAGCTCATCTAGCGATGGGCGGAGCCGCTGGCGGGACATTTCCATCAGGCCGAAACGTGAGATGCGGCCAACCTGCACCCGGGCTCGATCAGCTTCCAACGCCTCACGCATTTTGTTCTCGACGGCGCGCTGGTTCTTTACGTTGCTCATATCGATGAAGTCGATGACGAGCAGGCCCCCCACGTCCCGCAGTCGCAGCTGGCGGGCGATTTCTTCCGCGGCTTCAAGATTGGTGTTCAGCGCCGTCTCTTCGATATCGGCACCCTTGGTAGCGCGCGCGGAATTGATGTCTATGGAAACCAGTGCTTCCGTGGGATCGATGACTATGCTGCCGCCGGATGGCAGTTTCACCGTGTGATGGAACGCCGTCTCGATCTGGCTTTCAATCTGGTATCGGTTGAACAGCGGAATGCTGTCTGAGTAGTACTTCACCCGGTCCTTGTAGTGAGGCATGACCTGCTCGATGAAAACGCTGGCTTCTTCGTACGCCTCCTTCCCATCGATCAGGACCTCGCCGATATCCTTGCGCAGGTTGTCCCTGATGGCACGCAGGATGACGTTGTTTTCCTGGTAAATCAGGGTTGGCGCCCGTTCTGTTTTCTCGGCTTTCTGAATGGCGTCCCAGAGCTGGAGAAGGTAGTCGAGGTCCCACTGCAGTTCCTCAGCGCTGCGGCCGACGCCAGCTGTCCTTACGATTACGCCCATGCCCTGGGGAATGTTCAGCTGGCTCAACGCGTCGCGTAATTCATCCCGCTCTTCGCCTTCAATACGCCTGGAAATGCCCCCGGCCCTTGGATTGTTAGGCATCAGCACGAGATAGCGCCCGGCCAGGCTGATGAACGTGGTCAGCGCAGCGCCTTTGGTACCGCGCTCTTCTTTATCTACCTGGACCATCACCTCCTGCTTTTCGTCGATGACATCCTGAATCATCACACGGCCGCCGGGTTCGTCCGATGTCTTCTTGAAGTACTGGCGCGATATCTCTTTCAGCGGCAGGAAGCCGTGGCGTTCCGAGCCGAAGTCGACGAACGAAGCTTCAAGGCTGGGTTCCACCCGGGTTATACGGGCTTTGTAGATACTTGCCTTTTTCTGCTCGCGTTCGCGATTCTCAATATCCAGGTCGTAAAGTTTCTGGCCATCCACCAGGGCGACGCGAACCTCTTCGGGCTGCGTCGCGTTTATAAGCATACGTTTCATGTGTTTCAGGTCCCTCGTTGGGCGCACCCACGGAATTTCCTATGAGTGCTCGACAGGACGGCGGGCGAGGAGGGCAGAGGAACCCCAGAATCGACGGTAGGTCGAAAGACAGAGTAGAGCGGGAGGAGAATATTCCCGGAGCGCCAAGAACGATTTGCCTGGTGAGTTCTGCCATTGGCATCAGATCACCGGACTTTGCGGGTTTCAGGGCTTCTCGGTCGGCTGGACCGGTTGAGCCTTCAAAGGGGCTGGCTGAAGACATGGCCAGTACCGCCTCTGATTCTGCTTCCGCTTCTGTCGTGTTCCTTGCTCGTTGCGCCAAGTGCTCCGATGAGCGCACAGTGCGCTCTGCATGAATGCTTCTCGTGGAGTTGACGACACGATGCCTACGCACCGTGACGATTCAATTTCTCTGCTCTTTCTTTCGTTCGCTGTCTCAACTGTCTGATTCTTAGTGTCTGCTCTGTGTGCTTTGGCGCTTCGCCAGAACCGTCAGCAAATAGTCTTCTGCCCTTTGCTGGTTCCGCGCGGTCCGCCTTTGAGAACCCGTCGCATTTTACTGCTGCCCACGTTTTTCGGGGTAAGTCCGGCTTCTCGGTTACAATTCGCCTTGCCGTCGGCTAAATCAAACTCCTCTGGAGCTTGACCAATATCATTTCTGTAAAACCATTAGGAAAAGTTTAGTCGCTCAGGCTTCGCTGCTTTTGTCTGTAGCGCCTGCCTCAGCTGGCCGCGGTGGATGGTCTGTCGTACGAAATCGTGTCCTGGACCTTCCAGCGCCGCGCATGGATAGTAGCAGTCATTTATAAGTGCTTCAAACCCTTAAAGAAATTGATTACCCATATGCAGAATGATGAGACAGACGGAACGGTCGCAACGCTCGAGAAGAGTCCAGGCAAGAGGGCCGTCCGACATTTGCTTATTGCTGAGGCGGCGGCGGGACAGCGCATCGATAACTATCTCCTTCGGGAGCTTCACGGCGTTCCGAAAAGTCGCATCTATCAGATGCTCCGAAAAGGCGAGGTCAGGGTGAATGGTGGGCGCATCAAGCCCACGTATCGCCTGAACGCGGGCGATCAGCTGCGTATCCCGCCGGTGCACGTTCCCAGTTCAGGTAACGCCGGGCTGGCCTTTATCGGCGACAAACTGCTGCGTGCTGTAGAGCAGTCAATTATCTTCGAGGATGAGCGGCTCCTGGTAATCAACAAGCCTGCCGGTCTCGCGGTGCACGGCGGAAGCGGTCTGTCATTCGGAGCTATAGAAGTGTTGCGGCGATTGCGCCCCTCTGACGAGCTCGGGTTGGCTCACCGGCTGGATCGGGATACCTCCGGTTGCCTGCTGCTGGCGAAATCCAGACCGGTACTGCTGGGGCTTCATCAGTCCCTGCGGGATCGCGAGGTCAAGAAAGTCTACTCGCTGGTGGCAATCGGGCGCTGGCCGCGTCGGCGCAGGACGGTGCGCCTGCCCCTGGAACGCTATAACACGGCTTCGGGTGAGCGGCGGGTTCGGGTTTCCAGCGCGGGTAAGCCCAGTCGGACGGACTTCGAGGTTGTGGAATACGGTCGCAACGGCACTTTGCTGCAGGCACGGCTCCACACGGGTCGCACTCATCAGATCCGAGTTCATGCGCAGGCATCGGGTCACCCGGTCGTGGGGGATCAGAAATACGCAAACCCTGAGCAGTTGGCGCTCGCTTCCGGACTGGGCGTGCAGCGCCTGTGTCTGCACGCCAGCGAGTTGCTGATCAACTACCAGGGACGCAAGCTGCGTTTGGTCGCGGAGCCGCCAGAGGACTTTCAGGAGGCCTGGTCGGCACTGCGCTGAGCGGTGCTCGCCAGCGCGTCGACGCCGACGGCCCGCAGCATGTTGCAGAGTTCGATCAGCGGCAGCCCGATCAGCGCGTTAGGGTCCGTTGTTTCGATGGCGTCGAACAGGGCAATGCCCAGCGCTTCGGATTTGAACGCCCCGGCGCAATCGAGGGGCTGTTCTCGGCTGACGTAGTTGCGTATTTCCTCTGCCGTCAGGTTGCGGAAGTGCACGATGGTGTCGACCACAGCGGTCTGAGTGCGGTTGCCGGCGGCGTCCAGCAGGCACAGACCGGTGAGGAACAGCACAGCATTCCCGGACAGCCGGGACAGCTGCTCGCGCGCTCGGGCTGCGGTCCCAGGTTTGCCCAGGATCTCTCCATCGCAGACGGCCACCTGATCTGAGCCGATGATGAGTGCTGCCTCGGGGCCTCTTGCGACGGCTCTGGCTTTCTCCTCGGCGAGCCTGAGAACGAGGGCATGTGGGGCTTCCCGGACTTGGGGTTTTTCATCAATATCCGGCTTGCGAGTGGTGAAAGGCAGGCCCAGTTTGGCAAGCAGCTCTGCACGGTATCGTGACGAAGAGGCTAGAATGAGCTCTGTCAAAGGTTTCTCCTGTCTTCCCGCGGCGGCGTCTGAACGCGGCCGGCTCGCCCCGGGTTTAGTGCAAAAAAGCCTGGTAATCTAGACGGTTACGAGCAGCCTGCTGGTCCAGATTCTGCTTTACACAGGGTGCAAGGGTACCTATGATTGCGCCCGCTATGAATACCCGCCTGGACGAGCGCCTTTCCTACATAGAATTGGCCCGGCAGGGCGCCAGGGTCGAGCGGCGTCTGGCCGCGCAGGATCTCTCCCGGCTTTCCTCTATTGCCCGCATTCAGGACAACGTGGATGTGGTGCTGGAGTTCAAGTCCGATGAGCTAGGTCGGTGCTGGGTACGAGGCTCGGCAGATGCGCGCGTGCAAACCAGGTGTCAGAGGTGTCTTGAGAATTTCGACCGGGCGTTGCATGCCGAGGTGAGCTTCTGTATCGCGCAGGAGCCCCTGGCGAGTAAGCTCGCTAAAGAGTCGGACGTGTTTACTGCCGGGTCGGATACGGTTTTGCTGTCGGATCTTGTTGAAGACGATCTGCTTATGGCGCTACCGGAAAGACTCTGTGAGCGTGAACCCTGCGAGCACGCCCCGCAGCTCTACTACCCCGCGGTGGAGACGGTTGCAGAAGAAAGGGATTCTGGCAGCGAAAATCCCTTTAGCGTCCTGGCGGCGCTGAAGAATCAGGCCGATTCATGATTTGGAGGTTCTATGGCAGTTCAGCAGAATAAATCCACCCGCGCCCGACGCGGCAATCGACGGTCACATGACGCTCTCGCCAAGCCGGCTTTGTCCATTGATCCGATGTCCGGGGAAACCCATCGTCGTCATCATGTGTCCGCCGACGGCTACTATCGAGGTAGAAAAGTCGTCCAGGGTGAAGACTGAAAGCCCGCCTGTGACCAGCGCTAGCGGCTGCTGACAGTAACCCCCGATTTGTGAGCCTCGATCCGTGTCACCGGCTCTAAATCGGTGAGCAAGTGTGCTGTCTCAGCCAACCGGCCGCGAATTGCCGTCGACGCCATGGGTGGCGATGCTGGCCCGGAAGTTGCGGTCGCGGCAGCCCGGGCGCTGCGAGATCGGGCAGATATCACGCTCGTCGGAGATGAGGCGGCGATTCGTGCTGAACTTCCTCGCGCCTTGGGGCCGATATCCATTGTCCATGCCAGCGATCAAGTAGCCGACTCTGACTCATTCAGCGATGTCCTGCGCCGGAGACCGGATACGTCCATGCGCCGGGCGCTTGCGCTGCATGCGCAGGGCCAGGTAGATGCGGTTGTCAGCGCCGGCGACACTGCGGCGCTCATGGCGTTGTCCAGGATGTTGCTCTCCATGATCCCCGGTATCGAACGTCCGGCGATCTGCAAGGCTATCCAGGGCAAACGTGGGCCTTTCTGGATGCTGGATCTTGGAGCGAATCTCGATTGCAGTCCTGAGTTGCTGATCCAATTTGCCGGCATGGGGATGACCCTGGCCTGTCATGCGGGCGGGATCGCACGGCCGCGGGTTGCTCTCCTGAACGTCGGTACTGAAAAGAACAAGGGTCCGGCCGTGCTTCACGAGGCTGCAGTATCTCTCGAACATGATCCTCAGTACGAGTACGTCGGATACATCGAAGGCAGCGCGCTGTTTGACGGATGTGCAGACGTTGTCGTGTGCGATGGTTTTGCAGGTAACATTGCATTGAAGTCCATGGAGGGGGCGGCCGGGATGGCGGGACATATGATGCGTGATTGGCTGGGGTCGCTGTCCGCGCTGCAGAAGGCGGGTCTTTTCCTTTCGCGATCGCGCCTGGTATCCCTGCGTTGGGATCTCAATCCACAGAAGTACAACGGAGCAAGCTTCGTAGGGCTTGCCGGCGTTGTAGTCAAGAGTCACGGCGGCGCGGACTCGCAGGGCTTCGCCTGCGCCATTGAGGAGGCAATCGCAGAGGTATTCGCACGAATTCCGCAGCGCCTCACGCATCAATTCTCGCCGTGACAGTGCTACCCTTGCCAGCAAGTGATTTTGCCAGTCAGGAGTGCGCATGAGTTTGGGTTTCGTCTTTCCAGGGCAGGGGGCACAATCGGTGGGCATGCTCAGTGATCTTGCCGCCGAATACCCGCAGATCCGTGAGCACTTCGAAGCCGCCGGAGAAGAGATATCTGAGCCGCTTTGGCGCATCGTGACCGAAGGTCCTGAAGACACCCTGGTTCGCACCGATATAACGCAACCGGCGTTGCTGACCGCCAGTGTGGCACTGTGGGTGGTCTGGCAGGCGGAGGGCGGCGCTGCACCCGCGTACGTTGCCGGGCACAGCCTGGGAGAGTATTCCGCCCTCGTCTGCGCAGAGGCTTTGAGTTTCCGGGACGCTGTTAGGCTGGTGAATCGACGCGGTCAACTGATGCAGGAGGCGGTTCCCCAGGGAGAGGGCGCAATGGCCGCCGTGCTAGGGCTCGAAGATGGACTGGTGGAAGAGGCCTGTTCGGCGGTCCCCGGGGTTGTTTCCGCGGCCAACTACAACGCGCCAGGGCAGGTGGTCATCGCGGGAACTGCTTCCGCTGTGGAAGACGCCGCGCAGAAATGCCAACAGATGGGTGCCCGTCGGGTAACCTTGCTGCAAGTCAGCGGTCCTTTTCATTGTGCGCTTATGCGACCGGCGCAGGAAGCCTTCGCCGCGGATCTCGAGTCCGTAGCGATTCACGAACCGACGATTCCGGTGGTGCAGAATGTGGACGCCGCGATCGCTGCCTCCGTTGATGAGGTGCGAGTGAAGCTGCTGGCGCAGATTTCTCAACCGGTGCTCTGGACCGGTTGCGTTCGGACGATGGCCGACTCAGGCGTTGTCCGTCTCGTGGAGTGCGGTCCGGGTCGGGTTCTTGCCGGATTGATCAAACGCATTGATAAATCGCTGAAGACAGACAGTCTGGGCACTCTGTCGGGAATGCGCGAGGCGCTCGGTCAATAATGAGGCGCTTGGTCACTAGCAATGAAGGTTAATGATCTGTGAGCGGAGAGGACAGCAATCGTTCGGACGATGAGAGAAGAGTCGCTCTGGTCACCGGCGCAACGCGTGGGATCGGCGCGGCGATCGCACGGCGCCTCGCCAGCGACGGTCACCGTGTGATTGGCACCGCCACATCGACCCAAGGTGCGGCGCAGATTTCCGCTGCCCTGGCCGGCATGGGCGAAGGTATGGTCATGCGGGTAGAAGACGAAGCTTCTGTCGCTGACGCGTATCGGGAGATCGAAGATCGTTACGAGATGCCTCTGGTTATCGTCAATAACGCGGGCGTCACGCGCGATAACCTGCTGCTACGGATGAAGGCAGAGGACTGGCAAACGGTGGTTCAAACCAATCTTTCCTCGTTGTATCTCGTTATCAAGCCCGCACTCAGGCATATGATGAAAGCCCGCTGGGGCCGTATCATCAATCTCAGTTCGGTCGTCGCGCGAATGGGCAATCCGGGGCAGAGCAACTATGTGGCGAGCAAGGCGGGTATCGAAGGTTTTACCCGCTCCCTGGCGCAGGAGATTGCTTCACGGGGGATCACCGTCAATGCGGTAGCCCCTGGCTTCATCGAGACCGACATGACCGCGCAGTTGGAAGAAAGTCAAGTGCAACAAATGCGCGAACGCATTCCGGTGGGCCGCCTGGGCTCGGTCGAGGATATCGCCCATGCCGTTTCGTTCCTTGCCAGCGACGGAGCAGGATACGTAACAGGGGAAACCCTGCAAATCAATGGCGGGCTCTACATGGGATAGCCGCGTCATCAACCGAGAGGAATACTCTACGAAAAGCCCGCCAGCAAGTTAATCCGGGCGGCCTCAGAGCTTCGCTTGAATTGGGTATGCGCCACCGATAGAATGCGCACGCCCTGCACCCCAGGAAACAGATTGGGAGATCTCTGCAGAATGAGCAGTGTAGAAGAACGTGTGAAGAAACTCATTTGTGAGCAACTTGGCGTCAAGGAAGACGAAGTGAAGGACGATGCTTCCTTCGTTGAGGACCTTGGAGCAGACTCACTGGATACCGTAGAGCTGGTGATGGCTCTTGAAGAGGAGTTTGAAACCGAAATTCCAGATGAAGAAGCTGAGAAGATCACAACTGTTAAGGAAGCGATCGACTACATACTGGCTCATCAGTAGAAAGGTCCACTGCTTTGCATGCTCAAAGCCGCACTGTCATGCGTAGTGCGGCTTTTTGCTTATGGGCGCTAGGGATCCGGGAGGCGATTCTATGAGCAATCGACGCGTAGTTGTGACTGGGCTCGGCATGCTCTCGCCCATCGGGAACGATGTGCCGACGTCCTGGGACAGCGCGCTGGCCGGGAAGAGCGGCGCTGTTCCGATAGATGCATTCGATGCTTCCGATTACAGTGTGCGCATCTGTGCCTCGCTCAAGGGCTTTGACCCCACCAAGTTTCTGGACAGTAAAGAAGTTCGGCGCATCGACGGCTTTATCCAAGTCGGGCTTGCAGCCGGTATCGAGGCAGTAGAGGACGCGGGGCTTGAGGCCAACCCGGAGGATGCACACCGTTGCGGCGTCGCTATCGGCTCGGGTATCGGCGGAATAAACACCATAGAGCAGACCCACAATACGCTGCTTAAGAGCGGTCCGCGCCGGGTTTCTCCATTTTTCGTCCCTGCCAGCGTAATTAACATGATTGCGGGGAATCTGTCCATCCGCTATGGATTCAAAGGCCCCAACATTGCCGTGGTCACCGCCTGCACCACGGGTACCCACAACATTGGTTTTGGTGCCCGGATGATCCGGCATGGCGATGCGGACGTGATGGTTGTCGGCGGCGCGGAGCATGCGACGTCGCCCATTACGGTGGCCGCCTTCGCTTCCATGAAGGCGCTCTCGACCCGCAATGACGATCCCGAAGCAGCCAGCCGCCCGTGGGACCGTGATCGGGACGGATTTCTTCTCGGAGAGGGCGCTGGCGTACTGGTTCTGGAAGAGTACGAGCACGCCAAAGCCCGCGGTGCAAAAATCTACTGCGAACTGGTGGGTTTCGGAATGAGCGGCGATGCCTATCACATCACCAGTCCGTCCGAAAACGGCGAAGGCGCCATCGCTTCAATGAATAACGCGCTGACCGATGCGGAGATCAACCCGGACCAGGTGGATTACATCAACGCGCACGGGACTTCTACTCCCCAGGGCGACGTCGCCGAGACCAGGGCCATCAAGAAAGTATTTGGGGAGGATACCCGGGTTGCGGTGAGTTCCAGCAAATCCATGATCGGCCATCTGCTTGGCGCGGCCGGTTCAGTGGAAGCTATCTTCACTATCCTTGCGCTGCGCGACCAGGCTCTGCCGCCCACGATCAATCTCGAAAACCCTGGTGAAGGCTGCGATCTCGACTACGTTCCTAATACGGCGCGCCAAGCAAAGGTGCGCGTGGGGCTCTCCAATTCCTTCGGCTTTGGCGGTACCAACGGAACACTCATCTTCCGACAGATCTAGGGCTCGCATTTTCCGCGGCTCAGCGTGCCGGGGGTGAGGGCCCTTGGGGCTCGTGTAGAATTAGGTTGTCACAGTTAGCTGCGGATCCCGGTCTTTGAAATCTATCGTCGCAGTCCTGATGCTGGCTCTGGTCGCAGGTCTTGCCGGAGGCATCTATTTCTGGCGCTGGCTCGATCAGCCACTGAGTACTCCCCAGCAAGCCGAAGCCGCGGAATTTGAGCTGCGCAAAGGGGAAGCGTTTGCCAGCCTGGCCGGGCGACTGGCCGACCGGGGCATCCTCGCATATCCGCGAATGTGGGCAACGTGGGCGCGAATGACCGGGCAGGCCCGTCTGGTCAAGGCGGGAGAGTATCGTTTGGAGGCAAAGGACACGCCGGCCAGCCTATTGGCGCGGCTGGTGGAGGGTGATGTCGTCACCCACCAGGTACGGATTCTTGAGGGTTGGACGAGCATGCAGGCCGTCGAAGCGGCTGCCGCCCATGGAGCGCTCGCCCACGAACTCAAAGGCGTGACGGTCAACACGTTGTTGGGCGCGCTTGGACTGCCCGCCGGCCATGCAGAAGGACTGTTTTTCCCGGACACCTATCAGTTTGTCCGTGGCGATAGCGACGCCGACATCCTGCGTCGGGCTTACGCTCGAATGCAATTGGTACTCGACGAGACCTGGAATGATCGCGCCACGGGCCTGCCGTACGAAACCCCGTACCAGGTGCTAATCGCGGCATCGCTTATCGAGAAGGAAACGGGACGAGAGGAAGATCGCGAGTTTATCAGTCAGGTATTTGCCAACCGGCTGGCCCGCAACATGCGTTTGCAGACTGATCCAACCGTGATCTACGGTCTCGGCGATCGATTCGATGGGGACTTGAAACGGGTGCACCTTCGAGAAGACACGCCCTATAACACCTATGTTCATCGAGGTTTGCCGCCAACGCCGATAGCGTTGCCCGGCTCCGGCTCACTAAGGGCCGCGGTGCATCCGGAGCCCGGCGACTATCTCTTTTTCGTTAGTCGCGGCGACGGTACCAGCCAGTTTTCGGTCAGCCTGGAAGAACATCAGCAGGCGGTACGCCGTTACCAGTTGCAGTGAGGCGCATGGCTTGAAACAGCGGCAGGGCAGAGGGCGATTTATAACGCTGGAAGGTGGTGAAGGCGTCGGGAAGTCCACCAACCTCGCCTTTGTCAAGGCCCATCTCGAGGCAGTCGGACTGGAGGTGGTGTCGACGCGTGAGCCGGGCGGGACGCCGCTGGCCGAAGAGATCCGGGCCTTGCTGCTGGCAGTCAGAGAAGAGCCTATGGCAGAGTTGACCGAGCTGCTGTTGGTTTTCGCTGGCCGTGCTCAGCACCTGGCAACGCTTATCGAGCCGGCGCTGGCACGTGGTGCCTGGGTTCTGAGCGATCGATTCACAGACGCCACTTACGCTTACCAGGGCGGCGGACGCGGACTGGAAACCCGCGTCATTGCTTTGCTGGAGCAGCTTGTGCAAGGAGATCTGCGCCCCGATCTGACGCTCTACCTCGATACCCCGCTGGAGGTGGCTGAAGCACGCCTGGCGGGGCGGGATCTAGACCGCTTCGAGCGGGAACAGCGGGCATTTTTTGAACGCGTACGCGCGGCCTATCTGCAGCGTAGCAGGGAACCCGGGTTTCGGGTGATTGATGCCGGTGTACCCCTGAAGCGGGTTCAGCTTGCCCTGGCAGCGGAGTTGGACCGATTTGTCGAGGAAACGGTGCTGTGAGCTTGCTGCCCTGGCATGAGAACGTAGCCGAGGCTCTGGCCGGCAGGTTCGCAGACGGCCGACTTCCCCACGGCTTGCTGCTGACGGCGCCTGAGGGTTGGGGGTTGCAAATACTGGCTAACTGGCTGGCGCTCCACCTTCTGGGTATGGAAGTGGACAGATCGGCGGATAATCTCGCCCACCCTGACCTGCGTTGGATCAAGCCGGAAGGCGCAGTCATTCCGATCGACGTGGTTAGGGCGCTGGTCACGTTTTCGACTGGCACGCCGCAATCGGCTTCCTGCAAGGTGGCTGTGATCGTTGACGCGGACTGCCTGAATCGGAGCGCAGCCAACGCATTATTGAAAACGCTGGAGGAGCCACCGGCGGACACCTATCTGCTGCTCACCACATGCCACGCCGGCCGGCTCCCCCCCACCATTCGCAGCCGCTGTCAGGTGGTCCAGCTCCGGCCCGACGCCGATCTGGCACAGCGCTGGCTGCAGCAGACAGTCGCCGTTGACGATCTTGCGCTTAGGCTGTTTGAGCATGGCGGCGCGCCCCTTGCGGTGGCGGAAGGCGTCGCTGGCGGTGAAGTGCCGCTTGGCGAGCTTCTGGACCAGGCGCTCGGCAGCCGCCAGCCCGGAACGCTTATTCAGCCGTTGCTGGAACAAGGTCTCGTCAATGTGACCGGTCGCTGGTTTCGCTACGTCTTAGCCCAGGCGTCTGACGGCAATCGCTTTCCGGCGCTGGCAGAGCTATCCCCCCGGCGGCTCTCGACTTTCGCTGAGGAATTGCTTTGGGTGCGGCGTCAGCTCGTTGGCTCGAACAGCGCGAATGAGCGGCTGCTGGCCGAGCGTCTCCTCGACGGTTGGCGATCACTGGGCCAGCAGGCATCTGTCACAGCCTGAACTTTGTGCATCGGATTTCGTGATCGGGTTCTCGCTCCTTCCGTTGACACCGGGACTCGTGGTGCCGAAGATGGAGGTCGTTGAGATCCGTTCCTGTCGCAGCCCCGGGGGCGTGGCACGCGGACGCCTCGAAAGGCATTAAGCACAACGCGCTGTTGCGGACGCTTTTTTGCAGAAAGGACTATTGCCCTCATGGAACCGAAACGCGGCGCCCGGAACGGGATTCTTTCCCTGGCGATCAAAGACAAAGCGGTGCTCTACGCCGCATTCATGCCCTTTGTTCGCAATGGTGGGCTGTTCATCCCGACGAAGAAAGACTATGAGCTCGGAGACGAAGTCTTCATGCTGCTCAACCTCATGGACGAGCCGGAAAAGATCCCGGTAGCCGGAAAGGTCGTCTGGGTCACACCAAAAGGCGCGCAAGGTGCGCGCGCCGCAGGCATTGGCGTGCAGTTTAACGATCAGGACGATGTGGCCCGTTCCAAGATAGAAACTTATCTTGCCGGTGCCCTGCAATCGGATCGTCACACCCATACCATGTAGCCAGCCTTGCTGGTCGACTCCCACTGTCACCTGAACTATCTGGACGAACCTGAAGCCCGGCTGCAGGCGGCTCGCGCGCGGGGTGTCCAGGGTTTTCTGTGTATTGGTGTCGATGCGGAAGGTATTGAAGCGGTTCTGGCGCTGGCCGACGACCACGCCGATGTCTGGGCCAGTGTGGGCCAACATCCCGAAGCGGCCGCCGCCGATCCCGGCTGGATCGATACCTACCTTGACCACCCGCGAGTCGTGGCTCTGGGCGAGATGGGCCTGGATTTCTATCGAGAACACGGGGCGCAAGAAAAGAGCCGGCAGCAGGCGCGATTCGACTATCAACTGCACCTAGCCGAACAACAGCGGCTGCCGGTGGTCATTCACACTCGAGGTGCAGAATCTGAGACGCTGAGTCTGCTGCGTGCTCACCCAGGGGTCCGCGGGGTACTGCACTGCTTTACCGAATCCTGGGAAATGGCCTCGGCCGCCCTGGATCTGGGATACTACGTTTCCATCTCCGGAATCGTTACGTTTCGCAACGGTGAGAATGTCCGCGAGGTTGCCAGGCGCCTTCCCGGCGACCGGCTCCTTGTAGAAACCGACTGCCCCTGGCTGGCACCAGTGCCCCACCGCGGCAAGACTAATGAACCCGCCTTCGTGGTCGATACGGCCGCCTGCATCGGCGAGCTTCGGGGCTGGTCGGCTGAGGAAGTCGCAAGCGTCACCGGTGAGAACTTCCGTCGTTTGTTCGACCGGGTGCGGCTGCCAGAAGCGGGCGGCTTATAGCCGCCCTCCAAGGTCAGAGGCGAGGTCAGAATTCTTCTTCGTAGAGTCGGTAGTGGGTTTCTGACATGCCCAGGTTCTGGTAGGTTGCCATGGCGCCGGTGTTTTCCCGCTCTACATAAAGCCGAATGCCGCAGGCATCGTTGGTGTTTTTCGCCAATGTCCGCACACGCTCGTGCAGTGCTCGATAGACCCCTTTGCGCCGGAACTCCGGGCGCACATAGACACTTTGTATCCACCAGAAGCGGCCATCCCGCCAGTCGCTCCACTCGTAGGTCACCATCAGACTGCCCGCCAGCGTGCCGCTGTACTCAGCGACCAGATAGAAACCCTCATCCGGTCGGCTAAGAAGATTGCGGACGCCACGCGCCAGCACCTCTTCGTCCAGGCCTTTGTCTTCACTTTCCCTCGCCATCGCCCGGTTGAATTCGACCAGTGCGGCAACATTATCGGTGCTGGCCGGTTTTACCAGGATCGTGTTGCTCATAGGGATTTCTCGAAAAAATCCAGCATCAGATTGAAACGGTGTATCGATACGTCCCGCTCCTGCAGGGCGTGTTTGGACCCCGGGTAAGCCATCATCTCGAAGGGCTGCATCCTGGCCTGCAGCGCGCGGTAGAGCATCGTGCTGTGGGTATACAGCACGTTGTCGTCGGCCATGCCGTGGATGAGCAGCAGCCTGCCAGCGAGTCCATGCAGATGTGGAAACACGCCGCTGGACTCGTAGCCTCCGGGGTTGCGTTCCGGGGTAGACAGGTAGCGCTCCGTATAATGGGTATCGTAGAGGCGCCAGTCCGTCACCGGGGCGACAGCCACGCCGGCTCGGAAGACGTGCGCGGCTTTGGCCATGCACATGATGGTCATATAGCCACCGTAGCTATGGCCGAACACGCCGATCCGTTCGCCGTTTACCCAGTCGAGGGACTGCAGAAAGGTTGCGCCCACCAGCTGGTCGCGAACTTCGACCTCGCCCAACTGGCCGTAGATCGCGGTTTCGAACTTGCGGTCTCGGTTGGCGGACCCGCGGTTGTCGAGTTCCAGCACGCCGAATCCGTGCCGGGCGAGCAGCTGCAGGAGCAGCGGCGGCCACTCGTTCTTTACCCGTTGTACCCCCGGACCGCCGTAAACGAAAACAATTGCGGGTCTGCCACCTGCTGGGGGCGCCCCCGAAGGTCTGGTCAGACGATAGTGCAGGGTCTGCCCATCCTCAGTCGACAGCGTGCCAAGCTCCGGGGTCACGTGTTCCTGCGCGTAGGGGAAGTATGGATGGTTCTCATCAATCATCTCCCTGGCGATGGTGTGGGGGTCCCCGCTCGCGATAACTGCTGCGTTCCCGGTCGTCTGCCTTGCCGCATTATCCAGCAGTCGTAGGGTGATTCGCCCCGGGTCGTCCAGCGCGGTAACCCGGTCGAGCAGCCAGCGGCCGTCGGCGCTCACCGTGGCCTCGTGCCATCCGGGGTCGCTGCTGATCTGCAGCAGGTTGCGCTCCGCGAGAGAGATACGGAACAGATGCTGCTCGGTAGGTGACTGGTTCCATCCCAGCGCCCAGGCGTGGTTGCCGTCGGCTTGAACAACGCGATTGATCCTGCGCGCACCGTCGCTCAGATTTCGAAGCTCGCCCTTGTCAAAAAGATACAGACGGCTGTTGCCTTCGCGCTCTGAGGTCCAGAGAAAACGCGCCTGATCCAGAGGCTTGAAGTTGTCGTGCAGATTGACCCAGGTGTCGGCATGCTCAGTGAGCAAAGTCTGCGTGGTGGCGTCCCCTGGATCGATTCGCAGCAGGGTGAGAATTTTCTGCTCGCGGTCCTGGCGCTGTACCACCAGTTTGTCGCCCAACCAGTCCACCCGGGCAAGATAGTCGTCTTTGCGCGCTTTGTATTTCAACTCGCGGGTCTCGCCGCTGCGGCAATCGAGCAGCTTGAGGCGCACCTCCGCGTTGGTCGCTCCGGCATAGGGGTAGCGCTGCGGAACCACCTGAATGCCTTCGGCATCGATCTCGTAGCGGTAGCTTAGAGCAACTGGCGTTTCGTCGACGCGGGTAAAGGCCAGATAGTGCTCATCCGGCGACCACCAGTAGCCGGTGAAGCGGTGCATTTCTTCCTGCGCGATGAACTCGGCCATGCCGTTGCTCACCAGGTCGCTACCGTCGTCCGTGAGGCGTTGTTCCTCTTCGTCCCGTAAATGATAGCGGTACAGGTTTCCCGCCCGGACGTAGGTGGCATAGCTGCCCTTCGGAGAGAACCTCAGATCAGTCTGCCTGGTGTTTGATGGGGTGAAGCAGCGAACGGCACCGGACGCGGTATCCAGCAGATAGCCGGCGCCGTCCACCGGCAGCAGCACCTGGGAGCCGTCCGGGCTGAAGCTGTAACTGGTTATGCCATGATTAAAGCTGCGCCTTCGCTCCCGTGACGCTTTTTCTGCCGCGGATTCCGCCGCGGACTCCGCCGTTTTCGAATCCAGGATCTCGGCCGCGTTCAGCCACAGCCTGTGCTCACCGCTGGCGATGGAATACTGCCAGAGATCCGTGCGTTCCCGGTCGTCATCGGCGGTCTTCAGATAGGCGATGCGTTCGCCATCTGGAGAAAACTGAAGGTTCGACGGAAGCTTACCGGTCAGCGGGGGATCGCTGAAGAGTCGTTCGACAGTCAGATCACTCATGACGGGCGAAAGCGTCCCGCGTCAGGTTCTCCGTGCCTTCGTCCGTCACCAGAACGTTGTCCTCTATGCGAATGCCCCCGTAACCGCGCAGGGTGTCGACGCTCTCCCAGTGGATCAGCTGCGATCGGTCTTTGGCTTTCAGCTCATCCAACAATTGAGGGATGAAATAGAGCCCGGGCTCAATGGTGAATACCTGGTCTTTCTCTACGGTTCGGGTAAGGCGCAGCGCGGGATAATCTTCCGGGGGCGGGCGATGACCGCCTTCGGCACTGGTCTGAAGACCGCCGACATCGTGCGTCTGGAGGCCGATGAGGTGGCCCAGGCCGTGAGGCAGGAAGGTTCTCGTTATGCCCGTATCGAAGGCGGTTTCCGCCGGGCAGCGCACAAGCCCGTGGTCGCTCAGGATTTCAGCGATTCGCCGATGCGCGTTTTCATGCAGCTCGAGGTAGTCCACCCCGGGGCGAATCTCCCGGATCATCGACTGCTGTGCCTGGTCCATGGCGGTGACCAGTGCTGAGAAGCGCTCATGTTCCGGGCCCACAGCAGCATAGGATCGAGTAACGTCCGCGGCGTAGCCCAGGTACCGGCCACCCGCGTCAATCAGGAAGCTGCGGCTCTGGTCCGGCGGGTCGCGGTCGTAGTGCTGGTAGTGAAGCACGGCCCCATGCTCGTTGAGCGCTACGATGTTGCCGTAGGGCAGTGCGTCGCTCGTCTGCCTAGAGGCTGCCAGGTAGGCCATATGAATCTCGAATTCGCTGCCGCCCGCGCGAAACGCATCTCGGGCCGCCCGGTGCCCGGTGACGGCCAGTTCTGTGGCCGCCTTCATGCAGTGGACCTCGAACTCGCTCTTGTAAGCCCTATGGAAATGCAGGTGGTTCAGCAGCAGCGCGGGATTGACGGAGGCTATCGACAGATTGCCCGGCTGCCGCTCGCCGACGAACGCCGTGCGGTTCTGTCCTGCCGCCGCGGACGCCAGAGCTTCCTGCAATCTTGCTGGATCGTCGAACACCTCGAGGTCCAAATTCCCGTCTGCCCAGTCCGGCTGCTGCGGCGGCTGATGCCAGTAGTCGGCGGGCTGCAAAAAGTACAGCTTTGGACGCTCGCCCGGGCGGATGAGCAGCGCGCTGCCGACAGCGTCGTCTTCAGGAAACCACTGGGCGAAATGTGGGTTGGGTCGAAAAGGGGTGGCCTGGTCGTCCAGGAAGTACTCCGCCGGTTGCCCCGCGACGACGATGGCGGCATCGAAACCGGCGAAGGCCAGTGCCGCTTCCCAACGTCGGGCCAGCAGATCGAGGTGTTCGGAATAGAGGTCCAGTTGCTCTTCATCCATAGTATTCATCGCCGGAGAGTATATCAGCCCTGGTGGCCCTGAGCGGCGACCATGTCGTGGCGACACGTGGGCAAGGGCGTTGTTGTTGTGTGAAGTCTCCCCCGGGGCCGAACTTCATGTTAGATTGCCCGGCTAGTGACGCTTCAAACAACAATTTGAATGGGAGGATCCATGGGAGCTTTCGCTTACGTAGCACCCTCGAATCTCGAAGAGGCTTTGGCCGTTCTCAAGGAGCACGCATCAGCGGGAACGCGCGCGCAGTTGCTTGCCGGCGGCACCGATCTGCTGGTGCAGTTGCGTTCGGCAGACAAGACCCCGCGCACCATCGTCGACATCAAAAAGATCGCGGAAACCAATCGTATTGATATCGGGTCCGAAGAGGTCTACATCGGGTCGGCTATACCCAGCGCTGTGCTCAATGAAAATACTGAGCTGGCCGCTCTGTTTCCGGGGCTGCTGGAAGCTGCGGATCTCATCGGTTCCACACAGATTCAGGGCAGGGCCACGGTGGGTGGGAACCTTTGCAACGCCTCGCCTGCCGGGGACAGCATACCGGCAATGATCGCCGCCGGGGGCGTCTGCGTCATCGTCGGTGCCAAAGGCACCCGCGAGCTGCCGGTCGAAGATTTCCTGACCGGGGTCGGCAAAAATGCTCTGGAACCCGGTGAGCTGCTCTTGGGTTTGAAATTCAAGCGCCCCGGACCGCGCACGGCGGACGCTTACCTGCGCTTTATCCCGCGCACCGAGATGGATATTGCTGTGGCAGGTTGCGGTGTCAGCGTGACCCTGGATCAGAACGGTACCTGCACCGCGGCCAGGGTGGCCATTGGTGCTGTCGCGCCTACGGCATTGCTCGTACCTGCCGCAGCAGAGGCGTTGCTGGGTTCCAAGCTGGACGACGACGCCCTGACAGCGGCGGGCGCGGCCTGCACGGCAGCGAGTTCACCGATCAGTGACAAGCGCGGTACCGTGGAGTATCGCCGCAAAGTGGTCGCGGTTCTGTGCCGAAGAGCGGCTGCTATTGCCCGCGATCGGGCCAAAGGCTGAGGAGGTCAAAATGAACAAGGTACAGGTTTCAACATCGATCAACGGGGAAGAAGTCGAGTTTCTCTGCGAGCCGCAGCAGACACTGCTGGAGGTGCTGCGCGAAACGCTGGACAAGACGGGCACCAAGGAAGGGTGCTCGACCGGTGACTGTGGCGCCTGCAGCGTACTACTCGACGACCGGCTTGTCTGTTCCTGTCTGGTCCTCGGTGTCGAAGCGCAAGGCAGCGAAATTTCTACCATCGAAGGGATGGCCGGCAGCGAGGGGCTGCATCCCATTCAGCAGAAGTTTCTGGAGCACGCGGCGCTGCAGTGCGGGATTTGCACGCCGGGGCTGATCGTCGCGACCAAGGCGCTGCTGGACAAGAACCCGAATCCGGACGAAGAGACCATCCGTTACTGGTTGGCTGGGAATCTCTGCAGGTGTACTGGTTACGACAAGATCGTACGGGCAGTGCAGGATGCAGCAAAAGAACTGGCCCATCCGGCGTAGATTAAAACAAACGCGAACCCAGGTATTCAGAGCACAGAAAAAGGCCCCACTAGGCCCAAAGGAGACGTTAAGAAAATGGCAGAAGCTGTTGATTATAAAGTGATTGGTACATCACCGGTCCGTCCGGACGGCGTGGACAAAGTCACGGGTCGCGCCCAGTACGGGGCGGATATGAACCTGCCGAACATGATCTACGGCAAGGTGCTTCGAAGCCCCCACGCCCACGCTCGGATCAAGTCGGTGGATCTCTCCAAGGCGCTGGCCATGCCCGGCGTCTATGCCGCTGTCAGCGGTGCCGACTTCCCCCAGGCCCAACACGGCGAGATCGGCGGGGAAGGCGGCGGCGATGTTGCCGACCTGGCCAAAAACATCATGGCGAGAGATAAGGTGCTTTACCACGGTCATGCGGTGGCTGCGGTAGCCGCCCGTTCCGTGCAGCTGGCGGAAGCCGCGCTGGAAGCCATCGATGTCAGCTACGAGCCGTTGCCACCGGTTCTGGATCTCGACGCCGCCATGGCAGTGGATGCGACCCTGCTGGACGAAAACTGCTTTACCAAGAATCTTCCCGAGAAGCCGGACAAGCCGAGCAACATTGCAGCCGTCATGCAACTGGCGCGCGGTGACGTCGAAGCCGGTTTCGCAGACGCCGACGTCATAGTGGAGGGCGAATACCGCATTCCCATGGCGCACCAGGGTTATATCGAACCCCATGCGTGTACTGCTTCGGTGAATGAAGGGGGGCAGGCGACGGTCTGGTGCTGCACTCAGGGTCACTTCGAGTTCCGGGCCATGGCCTCGAAAGTGCTGAATATGAACATCGCCGACCTGAAGTTCATTGCTTCGGAAATCGGAGGCGGCTTTGGCGGCAAGACCGTGCTCTATCTCGAGCCCCTGGCTATCCTGCTTTCTCAGAAATCCCATCGTCCGGTCAAGATGACGATGACCCGGGAAGAGGTCTTCCGCGCCACCGGTCCAACTTCAGGTACCCATTGCAAGGTCAAGGTCGGCGCCAAGAAGGACGGCACCCTGACCGCTGCGACCGCATGGCTGGCCTATGAAGCTGGGGCCTTCGCAGGGGCGCCCATGGGCCCGGGGGCAATGTCTATCTTCGCGCCTTATAGGCTCGATAACTTTCATATCGAGGCGCTGGACGTGCTGGTGAACAAGCCTAAGGTGGCCGCCTACCGGGCACCGGGCGCGCCGCAGTCCATGCATGCCATGGAATGCGCGCTTGACGATCTGGCACGTGAGTTGGGTATGGATCCCATAGACCTGCGGATGAAGAACGCGGCGGAAGAGGGCACTCAAGCCCCCTATGGGCCGAAATTCCCCGCTATCGGTTTCAAGGCCTGTCTGGAAGCCGCGAAGCAGCATCCGCATTACACCCGGCCGATTCCTGAAGGGGCGGGCCGGGGGGTTGCCGCTGGCTTTTGGTTTAACGTGGGAATGCAGTCCAGCGCAGAAGTGCACATCAACGAAAACGGTACGGTGACTGTGGTGGAAGGAAATCCGGACATCGGTGGCTCGCGAGCCTCGATGTGCCTCATGGCGGCTGAGACCCTGGGCGTTACCTACGAGCAGGTGCGTACCCTGATCGGCGATACCGAAAGCACGGGGTTCTCCAATGTTACCGGCGGCAGCCGGACCACCTTCGCTACCGGCATGGCCGTGGTCCAGGCGTGTGAGGACATCATTGCTCAGTGCAAGGCCCGAGCGGCCGCCACCTGGGGCGTAGATGAAGACCAGGTGGAATGGGAAGACGGCCAGGCCGTCCCGGCCCCCGGAGTCAATGCGGACGTCAAGCCGCTGAGCCTGGCTGACATAGCCGCCAATGCTGCTCGTACCGGCGGTCCGCTGCTGGGTCGGGCGTCCCTCAACGCACAAGGCGCTGGCGCTTCGTTTGCGGTCAATATCGCCGACGTGAAAGTCGACCGTGATACGGGAAAGGTGGACGTGCTGAGCTACACGGCAATTCAGGATGCGGGCAAGGCCATTCACCCCGCCTACGTCGAAGGGCAGATGCAGGGCGGTGCGGCTCAGGGCATAGGATGGGCGCTAAATGAGGAGTACATCTTCAACACCGACGGCGTAATGGAAAATGCAGGGTTTCTGGATTATCGCATCCCGGTGGCATCCGATCTGCCGATGATCGACACTCAGATCATCGAGGTTCCCAACCCCAGCCATCCCTATGGGGTCAGAGGGGTTGGCGAGACGCCTATCGTGGCACCGCTGGCGGTGATTGCGAATGCCGTGCGGGCTGCGACCGGCCTGCGGATTAACGATCTGCCTTTCTCGCCGCCTCGAGTACTCGAGGCGCTCGACAACGCTTGAAGCCCGATTTTCCTTGGCGAAAGTCGTCATACCTGACCACCTGCTTACCCTCACCGGGGGTGAGCGGGAGGTCGAGGTAGCTGCAAAAAACTTTCGTGAGCTGCTGATCGCGCTGGAAGCGCGCTGGCCTGATAGCACGGTCGTTCTGGGAAAATGTGCTGCCGCGATCGATGGTCAGATCTATCAGGATGCCTTTCTGGAAGGGTTGAACCCCGATAGCGAAGTTTTTTTCATGCAGCGGATTGAGGGCGGCTGAACCTTAGGGGTCAGGGAAACTGCAGACCCGTAACGCTGGCCAGATCAACGATGGCCTGGTTTTCGTCCAGCACCTTTATTGTCTGCATGCCCAGCGCTCGAGCGGGCTTGAGATTGATGCCCAGGTCGTCCAGAAAAACCGCTGCTTCCGGGGATACACCCAGACGCTCGCAGGTAAGCTGATAGATCTGCGGATTGGGTTTGCGTATTCCTTCCTGGCTGGATTCCACCACAAGGTCAAACAGCGCCATAACCTCCGCGATCTGAGATGCCCGCTCGCTGCTCCTGGCCATGCCCGGGCCTTGTCCTGAACGGACGTTGTTGGTGATACATGCAACCTGATAGTGGGCTTTGCAGTGCTCTAGAACGCTTACCATGCGCGGTCGTATGTGGCCGGACAACAGCTCGATTACCTGACGTCCCGGAATGCGGTGACCGCGGGCCGTGCTTTCCTCGGCAAACAGATCGTCGAACTCATCCAATGTCACCTGGTTGGACTCGAACTGAGCCCAGGCGTTTGTTTCCGGGTTGGTAGCGTTGATCTGGCGGATGAAATCCCTGGGCAGACCTTTTTCTGCTTCGTAGCGGTTGAACGCTTCGAAGGGGCTGGTCGTCAGCACGCCACCGAAATCCCAAAGTATGGCTTGAATCATAGACTGGCTCCCCGCTCAAAAACTGAAGTAGCCGCCGTCGATGAGGAACGTCTCGGCGGTATGGTAGCGACTGGCGTCGCTCATGATGTATATGGCGATGCCGGCGAAATCTTCCGGTTGACCCCAGCGGCGCATTGGAATGCGCGGCATGACGTTATCGGCAAACTTCTGCCAGGCGAAGGTGCGTTCCGTCATTCCCGTTGCTATCCAGCCCGGCAGCAGCGTGTGGGCAGTGACCCCGTAGCGCGCATACTCCACGGCAAGGGCTTTGACCATGGATACCAGGCCGCCTTTGGCTGCGGCGTAGTGCTCGCCACGCGCCTGCCCTGATATGGCCGCCAGGCTGGCCGTGGCGATCAGCCTGCCAAATGGGTCCCCGGCCTCAGCCCTTTCCCGCATATGACGAGCGGCCTGCTTGAAGACGTAGAACACCCCGTCCAGGTTTACTGCCAGGATACGTCGCCACTCCTCTTCGGTCATTTCGTCGAAACGGGTCCCACGACTCCCCAGGCCGGCGTTGGCGAAACAGCCATCGACTCGGCCGTGGGCATCCAGCGTTGCCTGAAAGCAGCGTGCTACGTCCTTCTCATCAGCCACGTTGCATTTCATCGCGGTGACTTTCGGGCCGATACCGCTTACCTGCGCCAGTGCGCTCGCGTTCTTGTCCTCATTGGTGCCCCAGATGCTCACCTCCGCGCCGGCCTCGACCAATCCCTGGGCCATACCCAGACCAATGCCGCCGTTGCCGCCGGTGATGAGGGCTACTTTTCCGCTCAGGTCAAAGGGGGCGAAGGACACGGGCAATACCTCTCTTGGTCATCTGGCGACGGGAGCGCGGATGTTAATGGATGTGGCTTCGGGCAGCCACTTTGCGCCTGTCGGCGCGGAGGTTGGGAGGCGGGGTTCCTGCTGCACAGCGGCGTTGCGCTGGCTTGGCCATGGACGCTTTGCTAGTTTTGCGTCACAAGATCAATGAGGGGTGGAGCTATGGATCTGGAAGCAGGTGTGGCGATAGTGACCGGTTCGTCGTCCGGGGTGGGGGCCGCCACAGCCCGTCGGCTGGCTGAGAAGGGGTGTCACCTGGTAATCAACTATGCCCACAATGAGGAGGGTGCCCGGGTCACACAGGCCGCCTGCGAGGGCTTCGGAGTAGAAACTCTGGTCATCAAGGCGGATGTCTCGCGGGATGAGGATTGCCGGCGCATGGCAGCGACGGCAGATGAAAAGTGGGGGCGCATCGACGCGCTGGTAAATAATGCCGGAACGACGAAGTTCTGCGATCACGCCAATCTCGATGGCCTGGACGCTGCAGATTTTCAGCACATCTACGGTGTAAACACGGTAGGTGCCTTTCAGATGACACGAGCCGTCGTACCGGCAATGCAAAGGGGCGGGAGAGGCAGCGTAGTCAACGTGGCCTCAATTGCCGGGGTAATGGGTGTCGGCAGCTCCATCGCCTACGCGGCCTCTAAGGGCGCCATGATAACGCTCGGCCTGTCGCTGGCAAGGGCCCTGGGTCCGGAGGTCCGGGTCAACACCGTGTGCCCCGGATTCATTCAGGGCGACTGGCTGGAGCAGGGTATGGGCTCAGATACGTACGCGCGAACAAAGGCGTATCTCGAAAAGAACACGCCGCTGCGGTTGACCACGACCCCCGACAACATCGCTGAGGCGATCGTCTACTTTCTGGGCGGGGCCGACGTCATTACCGGCGAGACGCTGCTGCTCGATGGCGGGCATCATCTTACTCAAATGCCGCTGGCTCGACGGTAGATGGCTCGGGGAGGGGCGAGGCAAGGACGATCAGTTGAGCCTTTTCAAGGGATGCGCCTTCAAAGAATGCGCCCCAGATGTGCCGGGGATGATCCGGAGCCTCAGCCTAGCTGATGCTTGCCACGACCACGCAGGTCCTGACCGCGTACCAGGTAGACGACGTACTCGCCGATGTTCTTTGCGTGATCACCGATACGTTCCAGCGCACGGGCTGCCCAAATGATGCACATGTCTCCCTCGATGCTTTCCGGGTCCTCTCGCATTTTGGAGGATCGTTGGCGCACCAGCTCGTCGTATGCGTCATCGATGGCCTGATCAGATGCGATGACGCGCATTGCACCGTCAGTATCGAGGCGGGCGAAAGCGTCCAGACCGCTGGCGACGATCTGGTGAGTCAGAGTCGCGATGTGTCGGAAGTCGCTGAATTCGTCGGTTGGATAATCCAGATCGGCCAGGCTGATGGCCATTTTTGCAATACGTCCGGCCTCGTCGCCGACGCGTTCCAGGTCGGTACTCGCCTTCATCACGGATATCAGGGTTCGCAGATCCGAGGCCGCCGGCTGTCTTCGGGCGATGATATTGACGCATTGTTCGTCGATATCAACTTCGAGCTGGTTGACCCGCTTGTCTGCCAGCTTTACCTTTTCAGCCAGCGCCGCATCCTGGTCAACCAGAGCTTCCGTGGCATCCCGCAGCAGCTTCTCGACCATGCCGCCCATTTCCATCAGCTGGCTGCGTGCAGCATCCAGCTCTGCGTCGAACTGTTCCGAGATATGTGGGTTCATTGGCGCACCTCGATTTGTTATCCGTAACGGCCGGTGATGTAGTCTTCGGTTTGTTGTTTTTTTGGATTCGTGAATACATCGTCCGTTTTATCAAATTCGACCAATTCCCCCAGATACATGAACGCCGTGAAATCCGACACCCTTGCTGCCTGTTGCATATTATGCGTAACGATAACGATAGTGTAGTCGGATTTCAGTTGATGAATCAGCTCCTCGATTTTCAGCGTTGATATCGGGTCGAGGGCGGACGCGGGTTCGTCCAGCAGCAGAACCGACGGTTGCACCGCAACGGCGCGGGCTATCACCAGGCGCTGCTGCTGGCCGCCTGACAGGCCCAGTGCGGATTCTTTCAAGCGATCCTTTACTTCATCCCACAACGCGGCGCTTTTCAGAGCCCATTCCACACGGTCATCCAGCTCTTTGCGAGGAATCTTTCCTTCCAGGCGAAGCCCGTAGGCGACGTTTTCGTAGATCGTCTTCGGGAACGGATTTGGCCGCTGGAATACCATGCCAACGCGCCGACGCAGCTGAGCCACGTCCACATCGTTCGCATAGATGTTCTGCCCTTCGAGCAGCAGCGTACCGGTTACGGTTACGGTATCGATGAGATCGTTCATTCGATTGAAGCAGCGAAGGAGCGTGGACTTGCCGCATCCTGACGGGCCGATGAAAGCGGTCACCTCCTTGCGGGGTATAGAGAGGTTTATGTCTTTCAGCGCCTGCTGGTCGCCGTAAAAAAGACACAGATCGTTCACCAGCAGGCTGGCATCCGTGCTTGCCCCGCCGGAGTGGCTTGCGGTTTCCGACTGAAAACCAGGGTTCGCAGGAGCGGCAGTAGATTCTGAAGTCATGGGGTTGAGATTTCCGGTTGCTTGATCGATTTCACGCCTCTACGCCCCGGTAGCGACGCTCCAGACGGTTCCGCAGCATGATTGCGGTCAGGTTCAGGAAGATGATGAGAATGACCAGAAGCAAGGCGGTGGCGAACACCAGAGGCCGCGCCGCTTCAACGTTCGGGCTCTGGAAGCCGACGTCATAAATGTGAAAGCCCAGATGCATGAACTTTCTCTCCAGGTGTACGAACGGAAAGTTGCCATCCAGCGGCAGGCTCGGAGCCAGTTTTACCACCCCGACCAGCATCAGAGGCGCTACTTCTCCGGCGGCTCTGGCCACGGCGAGGATAACGCCGGTCAGGATAGAGGGACTGGCCATGGGCAGCACCACTTTGAACAGGGTTTCCGCCTTGGTGGCGCCGAGAGCCAGGCTGCCTTCTCGAATCGAGCGTGGTATGCGAGTCAGTCCTTCTTCTGTGGAAACCACGACCACCGGCACGGTCAGCAAGGCCAGAGTGAGCGATGCCCACAGCATTCCCGGGGTGCCGAACGTGGGGGCAGGTAACGCGTCGGGAAAAAACAGCGCGTCGAGATTTCCCCCGAGGAAGTAGACGAAGAACCCCAATCCGAATACGCCATACACAATGGATGGCACACCGGCGAGATTGTTGACCGCAATGCGAATGAGGCGCACAAAGGCGCCCTGTTTAGCGTACTCCCGAAGATACAGCGCCGCGATGACGCCGAAAGGTGTCACTAGGACAGACATCAGCATCACCATCATCACCGTACCGAATATGGCTGGAAATATGCCACCCTCAGTGTTGGCTTCCCGGGGTGGTTCCGAAAGAAATATCCACAGGCTGCGAAGGTAGTGAGACGCTTTCTGGGGTGTGCTCATGCTGTTCGGACGCCAAGCTCGCAGGATCTCGGATAGACTTACTTCGAGTTCCTGCCCGGAGCTGGTGCTGATACGAATCGAATCCCGCGCCAGCGACTCTTCCAGCGATCGGAGCCTGGATTCCGCGTCCTGAAACGAAGCCAGCAACAAATTTTCCTCTTCGGCCAGAGCGCTCAGCCGGGCTTCGCGGGTGGCGTCATCGACGGTTCCACGCCTGTCCAGCGAGCGACGTTCGAGCCTGAGGCGCTCCAGCGCGTAGTTGATGCCGTTCAGCTCGCCGCTTTCCAGAGCGTGGATTTCCACGCGCAGCCCGACACTCCGTTTCAGTCGGTTTTCCAGGTCTGACCAGGCGCCTTCGCCCTCGCTCGAAAGCTCTCCGTCCTGGTAGACGGCTTCCAGAAAGCCGTAGGCGTTGCCCCACTCCATACGCTCCAGGACGAGCGCATTCTCTGGATAGTCGATTGCCTGTATGTAGTGGGTTGCTACCCAGCGGAAATCTGGAGGCGCTACGCGACGGTTGCCCGTCTTTATGAGCCAGCGTTCGACGACGGCTTGTTCCGGTTCCAGCGCCTCGGTGGTCTGCCCTGTGGATTCAAGATACTGGTTGGCTGACAGAGATTCCCGGTCGGCGATTTCTCCCAGAAGCACCCCGCTGACGCCATTTGGAAATTCCACGTCCAGTTGTGCAACCGACGCCGGCCAGAAATGCGCAAAACCGCGAGCCGCGATCAGCAACAGGAGACCTACCACGGCCGCGATGCTGATGCCGACTGCCGCCGCGTTCATCCATACCCATGGCTCACCGGAGGCGAACCAGGCGTTCAGTTTGAGTCCGTCTTTCTTCACCATGGTTAGAGGTTTCCGTACCGGTTGCGCAGTTGCTGTCGGACGATCTCCGCCAGGGTGTTGAACGCGAAGGTGATGAGGAACAGCACTAGCGCAGTCAGAAAAAGGATCCGGTAGTGGGTGCTGCTTACCTCAGATTCCGGCAGTTCCACCGCTATGTTTGCGGCAAAGGTGCGCATACCTTCAAAGATGTTCAGATCCATGACCGGCGTGTTGCCAGTGGCCATGAGGACAATCATGGTCTCGCCCACGGCCCTTCCCAGGCCGATCATGATCGCTGAAAAAATTCCCGGGCTTGCGGTCAGCATGACGACTCGAATGAGCGTCTGCCAGGGTGTGGCGCCCAACGCCAGTGACCCGTTGACCAGGTGCGTGGGCACGCCATAGATGGCGTCTTCGGCGATTGAAAATATGGTCGGGATTACCGCTAGGCCCATGGCGAGCCCTACCACCAGCGCGTTGCGCTGATCGTAGCTGAGCCCCCAGTTCTCCAGAAACCAGGCTTTTGAATCGCCGCCGAAAAACTGGGTTTCCAGCCATGGACCGATGGCGAATGCAATCCAGATGGTCAACAGAAGTACCGGCAGAACCATCAGCCCGTACCAGCCGTCGAAGCGGCGCGTAATGCCGTCCGGAATGCGGCTCCACAGCCACGCACACACCATCACGCCCACGGGCATGACCAGAATGATGCTGAGCACGGAGGACAGGTTGGCTTCGATGATAGGGGCGAGCCACAGTCCCGCCAGGAACCCCAGGATCACGGTTGGCAACGCGGCCATGATCTCAATGCCCGGTTTGACCAGCCGACGCATCGAGGGGGCCATGAAGTAGGCTGTATAAATGGCCCCCATGATCGCTACCGGCACTGCGAATACCATTGCGTAGAAAGCGCCTTTGAGCGTGCCGAATAGAAGCGGGGTGAGAGAAAACTTGGGCTCGAAGTCATTGTCGGCAGATGACGATTGCCAGCTGTACACGGGCTCACTGTAGCCTTCGTACCAGACCTTGGACCACAGGGTGGACCAGGAAATCTCGGGATGCTCGTTGTCCAGGTGATAGCTCTGCACGGTGCCGTCGCGGGCGGCGGTGAGCATCAGATCGGATCGCGGAGCGATGCTGGCAAAGACGACATCCTCAGTTACCAGATCGGCACTTGCCAGAGACCGTTGCGACGTAGTGTAAAAAAGATGGATGTGGCCCGCAGCGTCAATGGCTCCGAACCCTTTACGTCTTGGCTCCGGGACAAGCCTTACGGCGGGCGTGTCCAGTTCGAACCGGCGGGCCGATTTGAATTGATAGCCAAACTCATCGCGCACCACGAACCATTGAGTCACCAGTCCGGCGTCGTCGGATACCAGTAGAGAATAACGGCCCAGAAGGGGTTCCACGGCAGTGGCCGTCCGGTTTTCCGGGACAAGTCGCCCGATGTAGATCGATTTCGGTGCTGTCGGGCGCGCGATATCTAGAATCTCTACGGTGCCGTCAACACCCAAAAGATAGAGCCACTGTCCTCGGGGTCCGAACAGTACGCGCTTGTAGTCGGTATCCAACTGCAGGCGCCCGCGTCGCGGTAACTCCAGTGCGAACCCGGGTTCGGCATCCCGGTACTGGTGGATGGTCAGGCTGCGCCGGTCAATTTTGGCGATGCGCACCTCGAAGTCTCCGTAATACACGTCCAGAGCGCCGCTCGCTTCAACTTCCAGCCAGTCATCTTCGAATACATAGTCGAGGGATGGCTGTATGACCCTGACGTCGTCGTCGAACGCGACCGGATAGCTCGCCTGCAGCATCGTAACCGCACCATCGGTATCCACCGCTGCATACAGGCCGGTGTGCCCGGCGACTTCGATCACCCGTTCGAGCGTACGACCCAGCGAAATGCTGCGGTCTGACACGCTGGCATTCGCCTGTTCCGTATTTTTGAGATCAGAAGAGAAGCCGGAAGAACGGCCGGAAGAGACGCCAAAGAAAGTAGCGTCGCCTGATCGGGTGATTCGCAGACCCACTTCGTCGGTTTCGTTGGTCGTTACGAGCAGCGTATCGCCGGCTGGCAGGTCATAGGCCAGACCAGTCTCAATGTTCGTGGCGCTGAAGATGGGAGCGACGACCCACAGAAGATAAACGAAGATCAGCACGATGGCGGCTATCACGCCCGCGCCGCCCAAGGCGACAACCACTCGGGTCAAGGTGTTGACCAGACGTCGACGCATTGGCATTTTTGACAGCCTGACGGTAACCGCCATGAGATCCCCTCTTTACTCAGTCCTGCAGAAAACTACTGAAGCTTTTTAAGCTCGCGAGCCACCAGCCGGGACGTCAGGGGAATATAGCCATCTTTGCCGACGATATCCTGACCTTCACGCGAGAGAATCAGTTTCATAAATTCCTGTTCCAGCGGAGCCAGGGCCGTACCAGGCTTCTTGTTGACGTAGACGTAGAGATATCGCGACAGAGGGTAGTCTCCCGAGAGCGCCGCTTCCGGGCTCGCCGGAACCGGGTCTGAGCCCTCAACTTCGGCCAGGGGAAGCGCCTTGACGCCAGAGGTCACGTAGCCGATACCCGAATAGCCGATGCCGTTCAGAGAAGAGGAGACCGCCTGAACGACGGAGGCAGATCCCGGCTGCTCGTTCACCGTGTTTTTGAAATCTCCCGAACAGAGTGCCGCCTGTTTGAAGTAGCCGTAGGTCCCGGATACGGAGTTGCGCCCGTAGAGCTGGATGGGCCGATCCTGCCAGCTGCCGCCCAGGCCCAGTTGTCCCCAGTTTGACAGGTCGGCGTCTGCGCCGCAGCGCCGGGTAACCGAGAAGACGGCGTCCACCTGAGGTATGGTCATGGACTGGATGGGGTTGTCCTTGTGTACATACACGGCCAGAGCATCAATGGCGACGCGAATAGCCGTTGGCTTGTAGCCATATCTCGCCTCGAAGGCTTCTATCTCCTTGTCTTTCATCGCCCGGCTCATGGGGCCGAGATTGCTCGTTCCCTCGGTCAGCGCTGGAGGCGCGGTGGAGGACCCGGCGGCCTGGACCTGAATGTTTACGTTGGGGTACGCCTTCTTGAACGCTTCGGTCCAGAGCGTCATCAAATTTGCCAGGGTGTCGGAGCCGATGCTGGAAAGGTTGCCGGAAACCCCGCTGACCCGCTGATAATCTGGCAGCGTATCGCCGGGTTCTTCCGCGTGGCCGGGCAGGCTCAAGAGGAACAGCAGGCCCGCAGCAATCATCGATATCTTCATTTTGCTTCCTGAAGGTTGGTTGTGGGTGGTTGCAGTTGCGAATTCGGAAAATCGCAGTAGAAAGTCGTGCCTGCGCCGAGGGCGCTTTCGACCCGAAGCGTGGCGCGATGTCTTTTGAGCACGTGTTTGACAATGGCGAGACCGAGTCCGGTCCCACCTCTCACACGTGATTTCGCAAAATCGACCCTGTAAAAACGTTCGGTAATGCGTTGGATATCTTCAGCAGGTATTCCGACGCCCTCGTCGCTGACCGAGAAGCATGCTCCCTGTGATGCACGTCGCCAGGTTATGGTGATGTTGCCGCCATCCGGGCTGTAACGAACGGCATTGGTGATCATGTTGAGCAAAGCGCTGTAGATCTCTCCTTCGACACCCAGAAGCGGAGCATCCGAGGCCAACGCTGTGTGAAACCTGTGTTTACCCTGGCTGAGCATCCGAGCCTCTGATATGCAGCTGCGGACGATAGCGCCAATATCGAGAGTGTCGACCTCCCTGGGCTCCGGGGCTGCACTGGCCTCCAGCCTGGTGAGCAGCAGCAGGTCATCGACCAGCGCACGCATACGCTGAGTAGGGGGTTCCAGCCTGTGAAGAATCTCTTTCAAGGTCTCCGCGTCCAGGTCCTCGGTCGCCATCGTCTCCAGATAGCCGACGATGACGGTCAGAGGGGTCCGCAGTTCATGGGAGACGTTAGCGACGAAATCCTGACGCATCGTCAGCAGGCGGTTGAGATGTGTGACGTCTCGAGCGAGGATGAGCGCGTGACCTGGGGGAAGGCTTATGCGCCTGGCCTCTATCCTTACAGATTTGTCAAACGGGGAGGCGAACTCGATGACGCTGTCCGGGACGTTACCCTTTATGAGGGTAGTAAAGTCGGGAACCCGGACCAGCGATCCCAAGTTTGTGCCCCGGTCTGACGGCTTCAGGTGCAGCATC
>JAHEEG010000125.1 GCA_024640825.1 Gammaproteobacteria bacterium | reverse complement strand
GGCGGACTTCTTCATGGAATCTTGCGAGGACTCTGCGGAAGGCGCGTCGACATCAAGGGCGGCTTTGGTGGCTGCAGGCGGCGTCCTGAACGCTCCCGCCGGGTCGTCGACAGGCCCGCTCTGCTCGCTCATGTCGGCGGCGGTATTCGCAGCCTCTGGCAGCGCCGCCGGCGCCTCGACCTCGGGTTCCGACGCAGCCTCGGCAGCAGACTCAGAATCCGGCCACAGCCAGACCGCCAGAAGTACCAGCAGCAACAGCAAAACCAGCCCCCCGACACTGGCCGCCAGCCTGGCGTTCTGACGCAGCAGTTCGACCGCGCTGCGACGAGTCGCCCCGTTGCCATCGACAACGCCGGTATCCTGAGGGTAGCGAGCCACCAGGGGCTCGGGCTCTAGGCTCAACAGCCGCGCATAGGCGCGGATATAGCCACGCGCAAACACGGGCGCCGGCATCCGCTCGTAATCGTCGGCCTCTATCGCCTCCACCATGGTGATGGAGAGATTGAGCGTCTCCGCGACATCGCGGGTGGTGACGCCCAGCGCTTCCCGTTCAGCACGGAGTACCTGCCCGGGACCTTCTGACGTGTCGCTCACCAATTACCCACCGCTACAACGCTGTGCTTCCAGAGAATTGGGGTACAGGTTCTTCAGTGCCATCGCGTAGCTGGCCGCCTGGTTGCTGTCACCCTCCGCTCGCGCCAGCTCGATACCCAGACAGAGGCTTCTCGGCGTCTGCCGGGCCTGAACGCGAAAGGCGTCGAAGTAAGCTTGGGCCGCTTCGACCTCACCGTCCTGGAACGCCAGGTCCGCGAGTTCGAGGCTGCTGCGCGGTTGATCGTTGCTCAACGACAGCGATCGCAGAAACGCTTCGCGTGCCGGCTCCCGATGACCCACCTTCAGCTCTGTCAGCCCGAGATTCTCATAGGCCTGAGCGCGGGCAGGATAATCGGGATTCCGAACCAGCTTGCGAAGGGGCTCAACCGCCTCCTCGTAGCGTTCCTGGGAATAGAGAAAAGTTGCGTAATTGTTCAGAGCCTGGGGATGGGAGGGATGATAGCGCAGGGCTTTTTTGTAGCTGTCTTCCGCAAGCGTCGCATCCCCTTCTCTCTGATAAAGAACTGCCATCAGAACGAGCGCGTCCGCAGATTTGGGGTCGATTTTCAGGGCGGTCTCCAGGGGAGAGCGCGCGCGATCCGTGTCGCCCTGGGCCAGATAACCCCTGGCCAGATCGAGATGCGCCTGCACCCGCTCGGGTTTTGGCGCGGGGTCAGGCATGCCGCCTGTGGACTCAGTGATGCAGCCACCGAGCAGCAGCCAGACGGCCAACAACCAGCTCCATCGCGTCATGCCACCTCCTGTGCCTTGCGTCGCGCAATATAGCGCTCCTGCCGACGCGTTCTGTCCTGGACCTGCCCCACAAGCTGACCGCAAGCGGCGTTGATATCGTCTCCCCGGGTCGTCCGCAGCATGGTGGCGTAACCGGCGTTCATAAGATAGGTCTGAAAGTTTCTGACCGCCCGCTCGTCCGGCCGCTCGTAACCCGAGGCCGGAAATGGATTGAAGGGTATGAGATTGACCTTGCAGCGCAGCCCCCTGAGAAGCTGGGCCAGTGCTCGGGCGTGCTCGAGCGAATCGTTGACCCCGCGTAGCAGCGTGTACTCCATGGTGAGCGAACGACGCTCACCCAGACCCGACAGATAGTGACCGCACGCTTCCAGAAGCTTCGCAATCGGGTATTTTCGATTGATCGGAACCAACTGGTCTCTCAACGCATCATTCGGGGCATGCAGCGATATTGCCAGCGAAACATCGGTGCTTTCGGCGAGCCGGTAAATACCGGGAACAACGCCCGCAGTGCTCACGGTGACACGGCGCTTTGAGATGCCGAACGCAAGATCATCCATCATCAGCTCGGTGGCCGGCAGAACGTTATCGAAGTTCAGCAGCGGCTCTCCCATGCCCATGAGCACCACGTTGCTGACAGTCTCGCCTCGAGCACGGAGCGTCTGATCAGCCAGCCATACCTGGCCGATAATGTCCGAGGTATCCAGGTTGCCGTTGAAACCCTGCTTGCCCGTAGAGCAGAAGCTGCAGTCCAGCATGCAGCCGACCTGCGAGGATACGCACAGCGTATTTCGGCCACGCTCGGGGATCAGCACGGTTTCTACGCAATTACCGTTGCCGACCCGCACGACCCATTTGATCGTTCCGTCACGGGAGTCCTGTCGGCTCACCACCTCCGGCAGGTCGAGCCGACACCGTTCCGCCAGCCAGCCACGCTGACGCTTGGACAGGTCCGTCATGGCGTCGAAATTCAGCTCGCCGCGATGATAGATCCATTTCATCAACTGGCGCGCACGAAATGCTTTTTCACCTTCGGCTACGAAAAACGACTCCAGCGCGGAGCGATCCAGGGAAAAAAGGTTGACCCGCTTGTCTTCAGACGCTTGAAACATCGTATTCCCGGTTCACCCTCTCGGGCAGATCTCCTTCTCGTCGAAGAAAAAGTCGATCTCTCGGGCCGCAGAAGCAGCAGAATCAGAGCCGTGCACGGCGTTGGCCTCCACGGACGCTGCAAAATCCGCCCGGATGGTTCCAGGCTCCGCGTCTTTGGGATTAGTGGCACCCATAAGTTGACGATTCAGGGTGATGGCGTCTTCTCCTTCGAGAACCTGTACCACCACAGGACCGGACGTCATGTACGCTACCAGGTCGTCAAAAAAACCCTTGCCCTTGTGCTCCGCGTAAAACCCCTCCGCCTGTTCCCGGGACAGTCTGAGCATCTTTGCCGCCACGACGCGCAGGCCGTTTTTCTCGAACCGACTGTAAATCTCACCGATGAGATTTCTCGCCACCGCATCAGGCTTGACGATTGAAAAGGTGCGCTCCTGGGCCATTTTGCTCTCCGACATCTAGGCTGCCTCATCCACCCGGGAGAGGCTTCGAACTTATACAGAAAGACACCTATCTGATTGAAAAATCAAGAAACGGCGCCCGTTTTTGGGCGCGCATTATACGCGTTTGCCGTTCAGAACAAACGGAAAAATGTCCGGGATGCTGGCGATTTCAGGCCCCTGCGGCAGATCTGCTGCGGCGCAGGCCCGTTACTACTTCGGCGACTCTACGCGCCGCGTAATCGACATCTTCCTGGGTGGTGTAGCGGCCGACAGTAAAGCGCAGAGACGCGTGGGCCAGATCATCCCGAAGCCCCAGCGCGCGAAGCACGTATGACGGTTCGACGCTGGCCGAAGTGCACGCCGAGCCGCTGGAAACCGCCACATCATCCAGAGCCATAATCAGCGTTTCACCATCAACGCCCTCGAAAGCCACATTCACCAGCCCAGGCAACCTCCGGTCCGGGTCCCCGTTCAGCGAAGTCCCGGGGATCTGCTGTAGGTGAGCAAACAGGCGCTTACGCAGGCCGAGAACACGCGCATTCTCCCGCTCCATGTCGCGGTACAGAATCGCCGAGGCTTCGCCCATGCCGACAATCTGGTGCGTAGCCAAGGTTCCGGAACGCATGCCCCGTTCGTGTCCACCGCCATGGATGAGCGGCGTGAGCTTCATCGGCGGCTCTCGGCGAACGTAGAGCGCGCCCATCCCTTTGGGTCCGTACATCTTATGTGCGGACAGAGATATCAGATCCAGCGGCATGGCCTGCACGTCAATGCCAACCTTGCCAGCGCTCTGAGCCGCGTCGGTATGCATAAATACGCCGGCTTCGCGGCACACGGCGCCAATGGCGGCGACATCATTGATGACGCCAATCTCGTTGTTGACATGCATGATGGACACCAGGAGGGTGTCAGGGCGCAGCGCATCCTGGACCTGCTCAGGGTCGATCACGCCGTCTGCGCCCGGATTCAGATAAGTAACCTCAAAACCTTTGCCTTCCAGGTAGTCACACGTATCGAGCACGGCTTTGTGCTCAACGCAGCTGGTTACGATGTGTCGCTTTGTGGCGCCGTCGGCCAGACCCTTGATTGCAAGGTTATCGGATTCGGTGGCGCCGGAGGTCCAGACAATTTCGCGAGGATCTGCGTTCAACAGCCGCGCTACCTGAGCGCGTGCTTCCTCAACCGACTCCTCGGCTCGCCAGCCGTATACGTGGGAGCGAGAGGCAGGGTTGCCAAAATTTCCTTCTACCAGCAGGCAGTCGCTCATTTTCTGAGCGACCCTGGGATCCACCGGCGTGGTTGCCGCGTAGTCGAGATAAATGACTTTCTGCATCGCTAGGGGCCTGTCAAAGCTGTCGAGCCTGGATACGATGTGCTTCCGTCAGCGCGCCAGCAACCGCGCCATCGCGACGGGCGACGAGCCGTTCCAGGGTGATTGCCGACAGAAAACCGTCAATCTCATCAGACAGCGCTGTCCAGAGCTCATGAGTCAGGCAGGTGGCGCCATCCTGGCAGTCGGCGGTGCCCTGACAGCGGGTGGCGTCAACGCCCTCGCCAACTGCCGAGATGATGTCTGAGACGCTGATGGCGGACAGCGGACGGCAGAGTTCATAGCCACCGCCGGGACCGCGCACGCTGCGCAGCAGCCCGGACCGCTTGAGCTTGCCGAACAGCTGCTCCAGATAAGCCGCAGAGATATTCTGTCGCTCGGCCACTTCCGTTACGCTCACCGGTCCGCACTGTTGATTCAGCGCGATATCCAGCATCGCGGTAACCGCGTAACGGCCTTTCGTTGTCAGTCGCATGTTGAGTGACGGCTGCCTTAAACCGTTGGAGTATGCAATACCCGACTAAATTGGTCCACTATTCCCCTGGCGGGGTGCCCCCTGGACCTCGCCTCACGGATCCCTGCTGCGGGCTCACCCGCGCGCCCAGATGGCTGAGGATACCCCTGAGCATCTGCACTTCGGTGTCGTCCAGGTCGATTCGGGTAAACAGCCGCCGCAGCCGCGTCATTGCCTGTCCCGGATTGGCTGGATCAAGAAAATTGCTGCCGACCAGGGTCGCCTGCAGATGTGCCAGCAAACCTTCTAACTGCGCCATAGTCGCCAGCGGTCTGTCCCAGGATGGCGCCACCGGCGCGCGTTCCGCCTGCTTGCAGAGTTCGTAGCTCACCACCTGCACGGCCATCGCGAGGTTGAGAGATGGGTACTCGGGGTTGGCCGGGATCTGCAGGTGACAGTGACACTTCTGCAGTTCGTCATTGGTAAGGCCGCTGGCCTCACGGCCGAAAAGGATGGCAATTCTCGTCGCGCCAGGCTTACCGAGCATATCGGCGGCAACCTCTTCAGCACTCTTAATCGGCCAGGGTATCCGACGCTGTCGGGTGCTGGTGCCGACGACCCAGTGGCAGTCGGCTATAGCGGCATCCAGCGAACTGAAGACTTCCACCGCTTCCAGCACATCCTGAGCGCCCGCCGCCCGCCACTCTGCCTGAGGATCCGGGAAACGCCCGGGGTTGACAACGGCCAGCTGCGAAAGGCCCATGGTTTTCAGCGCTCGCGCGGCGCCGCCGATGTTGCCTGGATGGCTGGGTTCCACCAGCACCACGCGAATGTTGTCAAATCTGCTCATCCACTGCCTCCCGGCATCATTTGAGGTCAGCGCTGCGGCGCGAGGCCAGCCCACAGCGCGGTAATAGTGTTTCCCTGCCCCGGCGCCCATTGTTACGATGATGCAGTTACGATACCGCGCCTTTTCGACCCGATCATCGGAGACCCTATTCTCATGCAACCCATGGCCAACATCGCGGTGCGCGCGGCAAGACAGGCGGGGCAGATCATCCTGCGTGCGATGGACCGGCTGGACGAGTTGAAGGTAGAAGAGAAATCCCGCAACGACTTCGTATCCAACATCGATAAAGAAGCCGAGAGCGTGATCGTCGAGGCGCTCCACAAAACCTATCCGGACCACGGCATTCTGGGCGAAGAGCATGGCCAGAGCTTCGAATCCGAAGAGTTTACCTGGATCATCGATCCCCTTGACGGGACTACCAATTTTCTGCAGGGCATTCCCCACTTCTGCATCTCTATCGCACTGCAAAAAGGCAGGCAACTGGAGCACGGCGTGATCTACGATCCAGTACGCAACGAGACATTCGTGGCCAGTCGAGGCTATGGCGCCCACCTCAACGGCAAACGCATCCGCGTCAGCCAGCGATCGAAGCTGGAAGAGATGGTGCTCAATACTGGCATACCGCCGGCCGCGGTCGGCCGCCATCTCGATGCGTATATGGACATGCTAAAAACCTTCACCGCGAACTGTCGCGCCATCCGTCGTGCCGGCTCTGCGGCGCTGGACCTTGCCTATGTAGCCGCTGGCCGCGCGGACGGTTTCTGGGAAATCGGCCTCTCGCCCTGGGATATCGCTGCGGGCGCCCTTCTGGTCCGGGAAGCCGGGGGGTTCGTTGGGGATCTGAGCGGCGGCGACGGCTTCATGAAGAGCGGCAACGTCGTCGCCGCCAATCCGAAGTGCTTCAAGCTCATGGTCCAACAGATCAAGCCCTCCCTGACGTCGGATCTCCGCTGAGTCAGGAGCTCTCTGAATCGACCCCTTCCTTCTCGGGAATTATCAGATCTTCCCGCGTGATTTTCATCGCCACGAGAACGCTGGCGGCCACGTAGATAGAAGAATAGGTGCCGACGACGATGCCTATCGTCAGCGCCAGGGCGAAGCCGCGGATCATTTCTCCGCCGGCAAACAGCAGCGCCAGCAGCACCAGCAGCGTGGTGAATGAGGTCACCAGGGTGCGACCGAGAGTCTGGTTCAGCGACCGGTTGATGATCTCCAGAGAGGTGCCTTTGCGCACCGTCCGGAAGTTCTCGCGAATCCGATCCGAGACCACGATGGTATCGTTCAGCGAGTAACCGATCACCGCCAGCACCGCCGCCAGCACAGACAGGTCGAACGTCCAGTCGAACAGCGCGAAGAAGCCGAGCACCACGATGACATCATGTGCCAGAGCAGCTACTGCCCCTACCGCAAACTGCTTGGTGAAGCGGAACAGGATGTAGACCATGACTACGGCCAGCGCTGCAATCAGCGCCAGGCCGGCGTCTTCGGTGAGCTCTTCACCTACAGCGGGGCCGACGAAGTTCGACTGGCGCATCTCGACTTTGGGGTATTCGTCTCGCAGGGTGTTGAGAATCTGGTCTCCCATGCGGGCCTGCTCGGTGGCGGCTTGCGGCGGCATCCGAATAAGCAGATCACGCTCTGTTCCGAAATTCTGCACCAGGCCGTTCTCAAATCCGGCCCGCTCGAGCAGCTGACGGACGCTTTCAGGATCCGTTGGCTCGGCAAACTCCACCTCTACCAGCGTACCGCCGGTGAAATCCAGCCCGAGATCGAGCCCCTCGACGAATATGTCGATCAGCGAGAGCACCACGAACAGAATAGAAAGTCCCGCCGCGAGCCGCCGCTTGCCCATGAAGTCAAAACGCAGATCCACAGGTTTCATAGGCTCAGCTTCTCCAGCTTCCGCCCGCCGTACATGAGATTCACCAGCGCCCGGGTACACATGACGGCGGTAAACACGGAAGTGACGATGCCAACCGACAGGGTTACCGCGAAACCCTTCACCGGCCCGCTGCCGATGGACAGCAGGATGATGGCGACGAAGAAGGTGGTGATGTTGGCATCGAGAATAGTCAGAAAGGCGCGATCAAATCCGGCCTGAATGGCCCGCTGCGGGGAGTTTGTCTGCAGCTCCTCGCGTATACGCGAGAATATGAGCACATTGGCGTCGACGGCCATCCCCACGGTCAGCACAATTCCAGCGATACCCGGCAGCGTCAACGTAGCTCCGAGAATCGACATCACCGCCACGATAAGCACCAGGTTCAGCGCCAGGGCAACGTTGGCCGCGAAACCGAACCAGCGGTAGTAGACCAGCATGAACGCGAGCACCAGGACAAAACCGGCAATAATCGACGTCCGCCCCTGCGCAATGTTCTGCTCGCCCAGGCTGGCGCCAACGGTTCTTTCTTCGACGATGTACATGGGCGCAGCCAGCGCGCCCGCACGCAGCAGCAGCGCCAGATCCCGCGCCTCGCCGAGTTCCAGCCCAGTAATGCGGAAGCGGAAACCGAGCGCGCTCTGAATGGTAGCCACGTTGATGAGGCGTTTTTCCTCGATGGTGTAGGGAACAATTCGTTCTTCACCGTCTTCGACGACCTTGCGTGACCTTACCTTCAGTTCTTTGAAAATAATGGCCATGGAGTTGCCGACATTGTCCTTCGTGACATCGTTCATGCGCCGGCCGCCATCGTTATCCAGGGTGATGCTCACCTGAGGCTGGCCCGATTCCGGATCGAAATCCTGCAGGGCGTTCGTCACCTGGTTACCGGTCACGATGTTGGGCTTTTCCAGCACAACCGATCGGCCCTCATACTCGTGGTTCTCAGTCTGGGACGGTCGCGTACCGGGCTTCGCCACCAGGCGGAATTCGAGGTTCGCAAACTTGTTGATGATCTCCTTGGCTCTGGCGCTGTCCTGAATACCCGGCAGGTCCAGAACGATACGCGAGGACCCCAGACGCTGAACCAGGGGCTCCGAGACGCCGAGCTCGTTGACCCGGTTGCGCAGGCTGGTCAGATTCTGCGATATGGCCAGGTCTTCCAACTCGCGAAGTTTGGTCGGTGTCAGGGTCAAGCGCAGTCCGGGCTGACCGTCCACGTCACGGGTGAGGATCTGAAAACCGTCAAACTGGTCGGCAATCAGCCTCTCAGCCTCATCTCGGCCTTCTTCCGTCTGAAAGGGGATGTTCAGCTGCTCACCGGAGACCCAGTCGCGGCCCGCATAGCGCACGCGTTCCGCAACCAGCAGGTCGCGAATGGCCTCTTCGTTGCTTGCCATCCGGTCGCCGATGAACTTCTCCATATCCACCTGCAGCAAAAAATGCACGCCACCGGAAAGATCGAGCCCAAGCGATATCGGCTTGCCGCCCAGGTCCTGCAACCAGCGCGGCGTGGTAGATGCGCGATTTAGGGCCACCACGTAGCGCCCCTGGGACTCCGAATTTAGCGCGGCTGCCACGATGTCCCGACCGCGCAGCTGATGGTCGTCCGTATCCACCCTGATCAACCCGGAGCCTTGACTCGTCTCGAATCCCTTCACCGGTATCTCGGCCCGGCGCAGGGCTTCAATGGCCCGGTCAATGGCCTGCTGATCAACCGTATAAGCGTCGCTGGTGCCGCGAATCTGCAGCGCCGGATCGGGCTGAAAGAGGTTGGGCGCCGCGTAGAGGAAACCAAGCACCACCACTATCGCGATGATGAGGCTACGCCCCAGGGTATTGGTGTTGGGCGGTCTGCTGCTGTCTTTAGGGAAGCCCAGCAGGCTCTCGCCCACGAGACCCGGGGATCTGGCCATGGTCAGCTTCCTGCCAGATACGCTGGTACGGACACTAGGACTCGTCCAGCGTCTTGATAGTTCCTTTTGGAAGCGTCGCTCCCACAGCAGATTTCTGTATTCGAAGCTCGACGTTGCCGGCAACCTGAACCTTGATGAAGTCGTCTTCCACCTTGTTCACCTGGCCGACGAGTCCCCCGGCGGTTACCACTTCGTCCCCCTTGGACAGGCTGGACATTAGGGTCTGATGCTCTTTCCTACGCTTGCTCTGCGGACGCCACAGCAGGAAATAGAAAATGACGACGAAGCCGCCAAGAAAGAGCAGGTTGATGAGGCCGGCATCACCTTGCGCACCTCCAGCCTCGGCCGCGTACGCAGTAGTTTCAAACAGATTCATTTCGGGAGTTCCAACGGGTTTGCAGGGTCTCGATGAGGATGCGAAATGTACCCGTTTCGATAGAGTCGCGCAAACGAGACATCAGGGAATGATAGTAGAACAAATTGTGCTGGGTCATCAGCATGCTGCCCAGCATCTCTCCACAGCGATCAAGGTGATGCAGGTACGCGCGGGAGAAGTTTCGACAGGTGTAGCAACCACACTCCGGATCCAACGGCTCCTGAGCAAGCCGATGTCGGGCGTTGCGAATCTTCAGGGTCCCTCGGGAAGTGAAGGCATAGCCGTTGCGCGCGTTGCGGGTGGGCATCACGCAGTCGAACATGTCCACCCCCAGCTCGACGCCGCGCACCAGATCCGCGGGGGTGCCAACGCCCATCAGATAGCGGGGTCGACCTGCAGGCATATGCGGCAGCAGCCCCCTCAGAACCTGATCCATTTCAGCTTTGCTCTCGCCAACGGACAGGCCGCCGATGGCATAGCCGTCGAAATCCTGGACCAGCAGGCCGTCCAGGCTCTCCCTGCGCAGACCGTCGTACATGCCACCCTGAACGATACCGAAAAGAAGACCGGGGTCGACCTGCGCGTCAGACTCGCCGTAGCTGTCACGGCAGCGCTGCGCCCAGCGCAGCGACAGCTGCATGGACGCCCTGGCCTCCGCCTCCGACGCGGGGTAAGGGGTGCACTCGTCGAACACCATCACCACGTCTGAACCGAGATGTCGCTGCACCGCCATTGAGCGCTCCGGGGTGAGCTCGACCCGATCGCCGTTGACCGGCGAGCGAAACACGACCCCTCGTTCGGAGATCTTTCTCAGCTCGCCGAGACTCCAGACCTGAAAACCACCGCTGTCCGTGAGTATGGGTCTCGACCAGTTCATGAAGCGATGCAGGCCACCGAGTTCCCGAATGGCTTCATCCCCCGGCCGCAGCATCAAATGAAAGGTGTTGCCAAGCAGGATCTGGGTGCCTGCCTCAACGAGCCCATCCGGCGTCATCGCTTTCACGGTGCCGTAAGTTCCACAGGGCATGAAGACGGGGGTCTCTATGCTGCCGTGGGCGGTAGTCAGTCGACCCCGGCGGGCAGAACCGTCTGTGGCGAGCAGGTCAAACACCGTCCGTTCGCTCCCTGCACATTCGCTCCCTGCGCATTCGCTCCTTTCGCTCCAAAAACATCGCGTCTCCGTAACTGAAAAACCGGT
>JAHEEG010000021.1 GCA_024640825.1 Gammaproteobacteria bacterium | reverse complement strand
GGTCTACCCGCCACTGATGATGGTTCGGGTGCCGGGTGGTCAGGGGCTCTGAGGCGGCGATTCTGCCGTTCACCTGGGCACGGTAGAAGCGATGTGTGCCGAGGTCCTGCCAGGGTGCCTTAGATCCGGATCGAGAGTAGAGCCTGGCTTCGACCAGGAAGGTTCCACGTTCCAGGGTCGCTTCGATCCTGTCTATGGGGAAGCGCCCGTTCGCCATGAATTCATAAGTGTATTTGTCGGGAGTGCCGGCTTTCTTTGGAGTCCCGGTCAGACTGAGCCAATGGCGAACGGGTTCGATGGCAATGCGCGCGCGTGTCTTTACCGAATCGAGATTCAGAGGGTCAGTCCCGCCAAGCTGCTGCAGGCGCAGATAACGGGCTTGCACCGGCGGGAGTTCGATCCTATTTACCAACACCCGTTGACCGTCCGTATGCAGGGCAGCGAGCGTGGAGGCTGCCACAAGGGTGCGCCAGCTGTTGAGATCGTCGCTGGCCTCGACTTGCAGCCTGGCCACGAAATCAGGGGTCTCAGACGGCCAGCTCAACGCGAGTTCTGCCGGTTGATGTGGATAGCCGCTGGCATCGATCAGATAGCCGGTTTCGCCGGGTACGGTTGCAACGGGCCCGCGTACCGCAACCACGGCGCCTCCGTCGCCGAGTTCGATGTCCACCCCGGCAGCGGTTTCGCTGCCTGTCGCAAGCCCTGGCAGCGGAAAGAGGGGAAGCGCTTGCCATTCGGTGTGGCTCTCGCCGGCAGTCGGACGCCGCAGCGCGTAGGGTAACTCCTCGCCATCGGCATCGTAGATTCTGAGATCGCCCAGATCGTCACGGGTCACCCACTCATACAGGTCTGCGGTCAGCGTCACCCGCTGAGCCAGGCCAGGTTCGGCGATCGTAACAGTCATTCCGCGAGCGAAGTCTTCCGGCGCGGCGTGCAGCGGTGAAGCTGCCAGCAGCAGGCCGAGGCTGCACAAGATTTTCATGATGGTTGCTCCCTTCGGGCTGGCGGCATTGGCGCGAAGTAACCGATGACCAACATCAGCACCCCGACGCTGATGAAGGATACGATGCGCGGTGCCAGGGCCAGGTTGGACAGGTCCAGCGTAAAGAGCTTGAGCAGAACCAGGCCCAGCAATGCCGCTCCGACAAGCCATCCAACGCGCCAGCTGCGCCTGGTGCCCGATCCCATGAGCACGAGAGCAATGGCTGACCAGAGGATCGAGATCGCGGTCTGAAAGGCGTCGGACTCGATAATGTTGCCGACCGGATAAGGTACCGATCCGTAGAAGTGAACGGCCCGAGCCGTTGTCAGATTCACCCATGCGAATGCCAGAATCCCCGCGGATGCCAATGCTGGCATGCGCACCGCGGGTATCTGGTTACTTGCCCAGTAGAATGCCGTCAACACGGCAGCCAGCCCGACCAGCTCCAGCGGGTTCGCGAGCAGCAGATAGGGCAGGGGGTGCGGGTCATTCGGGTGCAAACCGGTGGCCAGCAGCCACAGGGCGAGTAGCATCAGCATCACGCCCGCTCCCCAGCCCGTATAGCTTGGCGCGTACCGTTCGGGGGGCCAGGAGGCGCGACCGCGCGAGCGGAGAAAGACAATGACGAAGATCAGGGGAATCAGCGGCCACATGACTCCACGCCACGGGCTGTCGCTGGCGACGTCGGCGGGCCAGGCAGCCGCGCAGGTCCAGGCGAGAAAAACGACCAGCATCCACCAGCATCCGGCATGCCATAGCGGTGCGATTCGGGAAAACCCGTCGATCTGCCGAAGGTGCAGGTACAGGGCGGCGAACCCCGCGGGCCAGGCGGCCCAGCCCAGGTCCGCCAATGGCGTCACGGATTTCCAGTCGCGGTCCAGCCCAGCGAGGCTCATGGCCAGAACGGGCAGCAGCAGGAACCCGCTGGCCATGGCTTCCCGCCAGCGCGCTTTGCGCGCCACTTCGCAAAGCAGTGCAAATGACAGGCCGATGCAAAGCAAGAACAGATTCCCGGCAACGTTGTTTGCCTGGTGGGGCTCGTACCAGGACGGCTGGAAGCGCGCCATCTCCCGGGCGAACCCGTACAGCCACCAGCAGACGCCCCAGATCGGAAAGAGCCAGCGTCCGTAGCGCTCGAAGGCGCGCGCCTGGTCGGTGTTCTTTGTCAGTGAATATCCGGAGAACAGTCCGGCGATCCCCAGCAGCAGGGCGCCCATGAAGGCGCTGTTGGCCAGAAACACCGGGTTGGTCCCGGAACCCAACTCTGAAAGGAAGGCTGCGGCGGCCACGGGCTGCAGACCCATACCGAACAGGCGAGGCAGCAGCTGGTGCTGGCGGATACCCACCCACAGCAATCCGGCGCCTTCCAGCGCCCAGGTTGCTGCGGTCCAGCGCTGATTGTCGAAAGCAAACGGGATGGCCAGGGTTGCGAAGACGACCCCGAGCGCCAGAAATGACTGCCCAAGCAGGCTGCTGAATGCGCCCGTCTTGCGCAGCCATACCGCTACCCCGGTATACAGGGCGGCGGCGCTCAGTGCCGAATAAGCCATCCCGAAGGGCAGATCTCGGACCAGCCCCCACTGCAGCGCAAACGCCACGATGGGTGTGCCGAATATCAGCGTGCCGTCCACAACCTGCGTAAGAGCCACAGGCTGGCGTCGGGCGAACAGAATGCTCACGCTCACGTAGTACAGAAAGAACAGAATCAGGAAAGGTTCGGTTGAAGCGAAGAGCGCCGGCCGGTAGTACTGGTAGCCCCAAGTGGCGCCGATGACGAAAGTAAACAGAAAACCCACCCAGTTCAGCCATCGCCAGTGGCGATACCACGCCATGGTGACGATACCGGCGTTGAGCAGGGCATAGTAGCTGAACAGCGCCACGTGGCTGCCCGCCCCTGTAGAAACCAGGACCGGGGCGAGGAAGCCGCCGCTCATGGCGAACATGGCGAGCGCCTGGGCGTTCTGCACCACGGCCAGCACCGCGGCAGCAGCGGTGAGCAGAACCAGAAGTGGGAAGGCGCCCGCCAGCGGGATGAGATCGTAAAGGCGCGCCGCTGAGAAGATGGTTAGATAAAGAATGCCGACCCCCGCCCCCTGCAGTACCAGGCCGTAGGTGTCGGCCCGGTGGCGCAGCCGCCAACCGGCAGCTGTGAGTGCAACACCGGCCGTAGCGATGGCCGCCAGGCGCAGCTCGACGGGCACCAGCGCGCGCTCCCATGCGTATCGCAGCAGAAAGGCGACGCCGAAGAAGAGGACCACAACTCCGATGCGCACGACGGGGTTACCCGTAGTCAGAAAGTGTCGAATGGCCCGGCCGCTCAGGCGGGCCAGGCGTTCTATCTCCGTGGGTTCCCGCCCCGTAACTGGCGCCGTCGGCTCAACCGCCGGCGTCCAACCTTCGCTTGGCATGCTGGGTGGGGTTTGCGGCGCCTGTGCTGGTGAGCTCTGGTCAGCGTTGCTGGAGCCCTCAGCGGTGCTGGAGCCCTCAGCGTTGCTGGAGCCCTCAGCGTTGCTCGAGCCCTGCGCTGGGGAATCGACCAGAGCATTTTCCAGGCTGTCCACGCGTTGGCCCAGGGCGACCAGCGCACGCCGCTGCTGCCACACCAGGGCCATGGTGAATGCAACCAGGCCGGCAAAGAAAAAGCCGCTTGGGCCTTCCAGAAGACCGCCGACAAGGGCGGACAGCAGCGCGAGAATAAAGTGCAAGGCCAGTCCGTGTCGCAGTACACCGTCGGCTAGCCTGAACTATTCGGTTGCCCTTTTCTATGGCGCAGAGGCATTGATGAGAACGGCTGCCCAAACAGTGTGAGAGAAAATGCGCTACAGGTGCGCGCTTCCGGTGGTCAGTTCTCGAAGGCCGCCTTCAGTACCTGGTCCAGGTGGCCAACAGGCGTGAACGTCATCTCGTCGCGCACGGCGTCCGGCAGCTTTTGCAGATCCGGCTGGTTGTCCTCTGGCAGGATTACGTGGCGGATGCCGTTGCGATGCGCTGCCAGCACCTTTTCCTTGATGCCCCCCACTGGCAGTACCAGGCCGGTGAGCGTCAGTTCGCCGGTCATTGCCACGTCCGGACGCACCGGCTTCTGCTTGTACGCTGAAACCATGGCCGTTGCGATGGTAACGCCCGCGGAGGGTCCGTCCTTGGGCACCGCACCTTCGGGTACGTGGACGTGGATTCCCTGCTCCTCGATGCGGGCGCGATCGACACCCAGTTCCTCTGACATGGACCAGATGCAGCTGCGCGCCGCACGGGCGGATTCCTGCATTACCTGCCCCAGGTGGCCGGTGAGCGTCAGCTTCTCGTCTTTCTGGATGCAGGTAGCTTCCACGTAGAGCACGTCTCCCCCGGATGCGGTCCATGCCAGACCTGCGGCGACGCCCGCCGGCATGTGTTCGCGGCTGGCGTCCGCCTTGAACTTTTCGGGACCCAACAGATCGGCCAGATCCGCAGCGCTAATTTCCTCGCCGAGCGGTGCGCCTTCCACCACCTGCCTGGCACGCTTGCGCGCGACCCGGCCAATGACCCGCTCGAGTTCTCGCACGCCCGCTTCCCTGGTGTACCGGCGGATCAGCATCTGCAGCGCTTCGTCGCTGAACACCAGCTGCGTTTTCTCGAGCCCTGCACTCTCGTACTGACGGCGGATAAGATATTGACGTGCGATAGCTTGTTTTTCCATATCGCTGTAACCGGAGAGCTCGAGAATCTCCATGCGATCGAGAAGCGGGCGTGAAATGCCTTCCAGAGTATTTGCCGTGGTAATGAAGAAAACCTTCGACAGGTCATAGGGCAGATTCAGGTAGTTGTCTCGAAACTCCTTGTTCTGCGCCGGGTCGAGTATCTCCATGAGCGCGGCAGAGGGATCACCGCGAAAGTCCTGTCCCAGCTTGTCGACTTCGTCGAGCATTAGAACCGGGTTGATCACTCCGGCCCGGCGTACGCCTTGAATGATTCTACCCGGCATGGCGCCGATATAGGTTCGGCGGTGACCGCGCAGTTCCCCTTCGTCGTGCAGACCGCCAAGGCTGAGACGCTCGAACTTGCGGCCCATGGCGCGTGCAATTGATTGGCCCAGTGACGTCTTGCCGACCCCGGGCGGTCCGACCAGACACAGGATCGGCGCGTTGGCGTCGGGGTTCAGACTGAGCACGGCCAGGGATTCGAGAATTCGTTCCTTGATGTCCTCCAGGCCATAGTGATCTTGATCCAGGACTGCGCCGGCGTGCTGCAGATCCAGCTGGTCTTCGGTCTGCTGATGCCAGGGCAGTTCCGCCACCAGTTCCAGATAGGCTCTGGCTACCTGGTAATCGGCAGCGTTCGCGGACATGCGGGCCAGTCGCTTGAGCTCCCGGTCTGTTTCTTTGCGCACCGCTTCCGGCAGCTGCGCGGCGTCCAGATCGGCTTTGAGCTCGCGCACATCTTCGTCGTCGTCACCCTCGCCAAGAGCCTGCTCGATAGCCCGTTTCTGCTGCCGCAGGACGTGCTCGCGCTGCTGCTGGTCCATCTCCCCGCGAGCCTGCTCGGCGATCTGTCGGCGCAGTTCCGTAACCTGAAGCTCGTGATTTAGAACTTCGAGAAGCTTTCGCATCAGTGCAAGCGTGCTGTCGCATTCCAGAACCTCCTGCTCGGTAGAGAGCTCGAGATTTGCCAGCGACGCGATGCGGTACATCTGGGTAATCGGATCGGGCAACGAGCCCACCAGCTGCTGATAGATCTGGCCGCCGTTGTCGCGATCGAACAGCAATGCGATTTTCTGAGCCAGTTCCAGATTTTCCCGCAGCAGCGCGCTGATCGCTGGCGCTTCCGGGTCGGCCTCGTCCACGGTGAGCTCGGGCAACGGCTCGGCCTCCGCGGAGAGGTAGTCTCCGGTCCAGACGCAGTGCCGGAGCCTTACCCGCTTCTGCCCCTGGACGATGATCTGGGAACCCCCCTCGCGCTGCTCGACGCGCGTTATGGTCACCAGAGAGCCGACATCGAAAAGTTTTTCCGCGCCCGGCCGCTCCGCCTCCGGGTCCCGCTGGGCGACGGTAATCACTTCTCTGCCGTGTTTCATGGCAGCGTCTACCGCCGCCAGGGACATGGGTCGGCCCACCGCCAGGGAGACGACGATCTGGGGGTAAACGACGGTATTCTTCAGCGGCAGGATTGGCAGGGATGATTGTGATTCAGGCATGGCAGACAGAGCCTCAGGCAACCAGGCCCTGTAGCCGCGCGGCTTCTTCGCGGACCAGCTCCGGGGCGCCCAGCATCTGGCGGTTGAAGCCGATGCGCTTGAACCAGTAGTGCAGCCCCACCAGATCGGTAAAGCCCATGCCTCCGTGTACCTCGGTCGCCGTCTTTGCGACGAGCTTGCCGACTTCCGCCAGATGAGCCTTGGCGTGACACGCGGTCAGGCGCGCCTCTTCCGGCAGTTCGTCCAGCGCGTGGCCCGCGTACCAGATCATGGCGCGGCACGGCTCTAGTTCCGCCGCCATCTCCGCGCACATGTGCTTGACCGCCTGAAACGACGCGATTGGTCGGTTAAACTGCTCGCGCTGCTTGGCGTACTCGACGGCCTGATCCAGCATGTTCTGCGCGGCGCCCAGCGTGTCCGCTGCGAGCATCACGCGTCCGGCATCAACGGTTCGGGCGAATACTTCAGGGTCATCGGAAAGCAGCTGAGCCGGAGTCGCGTCGAACGTCAGCTCGGCCGTTCGACGGGTGCGGTCTATGGTCGGCAGGCCCTGACAGGTCAGCCCGGCAGCATCAGCGGCTACCAGAAAGAGGCGCTGCCGGCTATCGGCGACCAGGTAATAGTCGGCGGGACAGTCCATGGCAAAGATAGCTTTACCGGTAAGCCGGCTGCCAGCGCTGGTAATTCCGGCGTCCTGGCGGGCGGCCACCGCATCGCCAACGGCGACGCCCACCCGGGTCTGGCCGCTGGCGATCCGTGCCAGCAGCTCGTCCTGGTCGGCGCCAGCGTAGGCGAGGGCCAGGGGAGCCATCACGACCGTCCCCAGAAATGTCGAGGGGGTGACATGATGGCCCAGCGCTTCAGCAACCAGGGCGGCATCCAGACAGCCCATGCCGACCCCGCCGGCGCTTTCGGGGATCAGCAGGCCGGGAATGCCCAGCTCTGTCAGGCCCTGCCAGATGTCCTGGTCATCCGGCTGCTCGGAGAACGCGCGTACCCGGTCCAGGGGCACCTGGGCGTCGAGAAAACGATTCACGCTGTCCTGCAGCAGCGTCTGCTCTTCGGAGAGTCCAAATTCCATGTTCGCGTTACCTCAAATCGCCTTTTCGAATTTCGGCTCTTTGGGCATGCCGAGACCCCGTTCGCTGATGATGTTCTTCTGAATCTGCGACGTGCCACCGCCAATGATCAGGCCCAGGAAGAACATGTAGTGGCGCTGCCACGAGCCGCCGTCGCGTAGATAAGGACTCTTGCCGTAAGCGAGCCCCAGCTCTCCCAGAACGTCGACGCCCAGACCCTCCAGCTCGTGGCGAAGTTCGGTGCCCTGGAGCTTGACGATCATTCTGGCCAAGTGCGCGTCGCTGTTGTTGATCTTGGCGGACAGAATGCGCAGATCGTTGAAGCGCATGGCCATGACCCGGCCCTGGAGCTTCATGAGGCGGTCACGGTAGGCGGGGTTGTCGATCAGTCGTTCGCCCCCGACGTGTTCGGTTTTCATCATCTCTGTCAGCGCGTTCAGCCGAGTCAGCGTGGCGTTTGGGTCGCCGAGGGAATCACGCTCGTGGCCGAGAATCGCGTTGGCCACAAGCCAGCCGTCGCCGCGTTGTCCCACGATCTGATGTTTGGGGACCCGGACGTCTGTAAAGAAGACCTCGTTGAAGTTGGCGATCCCCGTCATGTCTACCAGAGGACGAACCTCGATACCCGGCGTGTCCATGCGGAACAGCAGAAACGAAATGCCCTTGTGTTTGGGGGCTTCGGGTTCGGTCCGCACGAGGCAGAATATCCAGTCGGCGAGGTGGGCAGTGCTGGTCCAGATTTTCTGCCCGTTGATTACCCACTCGTCGCCGTCCAGCACGGCGCTGGTGCGCAGGCTGGCGAGATCGCTGCCTGCGCCGGGTTCGGAGTAGCCCTGACACCAGACCATTTCGCCGCGCAGCGTTGCCGGGATGAACTGCTGCTTCTGTTCCTCCGTGCCCATCTCCAGCAGGGTAGGAACCAGCATGGAAATACCCTGTCCGCCGAGGCCTGCGTTAACCCTGGCTGAGGCGAACTCCTCAGCTATGATACGGGACTTCAGAATGTCGGGCTGCGCGCCGTGGCCCCCGTACGCTTCAGGGATAGTCCGCGCCGTATAGCCATGCTCTATTAGCAGCCTCTGCCAAGCCAGCGCCTTTTCGCTGCGCAGGCTTTCGCTGCTGGGAGCCTGATCACGATGCGTTTCAATGAATGCCCGCACCTCGTCCCGGAATGTTTCGTACTCCGGACCGTAAGACAAATCCATGCTGATTTCCCCTGAATGCTGAATGCGGCAATCGAACCGCTTTCTTCAGCCAGCGTACCCGGTTTTCCCGGCCGGCGGCAACTTGTGCGGCCGTTCAAGCCAGGCGCGGCAAGTGTTCCCGGCGTACCAGATACTTGAGTGCCGCCCCGCGAGCGTAGCGTTCGATTTCCGCGACGATGTAGTCGCTTAGACGCTCCGTCTCCCGCCCCAGCGAGCCTGTGATATGGGGTGTCAGAAACACGTTGGGCATATCGTATAGCGAGGATGTTTTCGGCAGAACCTCGGGTTCGGTGGTGTCCAGAAATGCGAAGATGCGGCCTTTCTGGAGTTCCGCGTCCAGCGCGTTTGGTTCGATGAGCCCGCCTCGGGCCGTGTTGATCAGCGTGGCACCATCCGGTATCAGCGCCAGCTCGCGGGCGCTCAGCATGTGGCGCGTTTCCGGGAGCAGGGGCGCGTGCAGGGACACCACGTCGGAGCGTGCAAGAAGTTCTGCCAGGCTGACCCGTTCCACGCCCAGATCGCGGCTGGCCATGGACGTGACGTAGGGGTCGTAGAGCAGCACGCGAAGGTCAAAGCGCTTGAGATGATCGATCACCAGTCGGCCAACGTGAGACGCGCCCACGATGCCTACGGTTTTCCGATAGTTGCCGACGTTGGCGACTTCTTTTGTCCAGGGCACCCGGCTCTCGCGCTCGTTCACGTAAAAGCGGTTGAACTCAATGACTCGTTTGTTGGCGAACAGAATGGCCGCAAGCGTGAACTCTGCCACCGGCACCGCATTGGCGGCTACCGCGTTGGTGACCAGTATGCCCCGGCGCCAGACCACATCGTCCAGGAAGCCTTTCACGCTACCCGCCAGGTGTGCGATCAGGCGCAACCTGGGCATTCGTTCGACAATGGATGCATCGATGGGTGGGCAGCCCCAACTGGTGATGAGGACTTCGATACTCGACAGGCGCCCGTCCAGCTCGGAAAAATTCCGCAGCGGCTCGCGGCTGATCAGCGATACCGCTCTTTCCAGGCGGGCCAGATGATCTTCCCGCATGAGCTCGTCTCGAACCATCGGGTGCATGATCATGGCGGTTGTCAGCATCTTGGCCATGGGCGAAAGAATACCCCATAATTTGCGGTGCAGCGCGGGTGCAGCGCGGGTGCAGCGCGGGTGCAGCACCCGCGACGCGGTTTCGAAATACCCTTAGACTCGGAGTCGAAATGGACAAGGCTCAGGCCATCGCGATGGTGGGAACCATGGCGGAAATGCAGGATCACCATAATCTTCAGGTTCACCCGCAGTGGCGTGAGCAGGGCTACGCTTACTATCGCGCTGTCTGGGTGGAGTGCGCCGAGTTGCTGGACCATTTCGGCTGGAAATGGTGGAAGCACCAGCAGCCGGATCTCGATCAGGTGAAGCTGGAGATCGTCGACATCTGGCACTTTGGTTTGAGCGATCTCATGCGCGGGTCGGCCCTCGACGGCAACGTCGCTGATGCGCTGCTGGCCGCCGGCGAAGATGCGGCGGGCCACGATGCGGAAGCCTTTCGTCTGGCGGTTGAAGACCTGGCCCGGGAAACGCTGCACACGCGGGGGTTCGCCATGGCGCCGTTCGCTGATGTCCTCAGCGCGCTTCCTTTACCACTCGATGAGCTGTTCCGCATGTACGTCGGTAAGAACGTCCTCAACAACTTCCGCCAGGATCACGGTTACAAGACGGGCGAGTACCGCAAGCTCTGGAACGGCCGCGAAGACAACGAGCATCTCGTCGAAGTGCTGAACCATCTGGATTGCTCTCCCGAGCAGATGCCGCAAACGGTTTACGAAACCCTTCGGACCCGTTACGCGATTCAGTGAGCCGGACCTGAGCAGGTCATTTGCCTTCACATCCGGCGCGCTACAGAATTCTCGGCATGGAAGTCGAAGACCCGCAGTTTCTGCTGGAACGTCTGCTCGCTGACTGGCGGCCGGACCTTACCGGCACCCTGCTGTTCCTCACCAGCTGCGACGACGTGCTGCTCATCCGCAAGAAGCGCGGTCACGGTGCCGGCAAGATCAACGGTCCTGGGGGGAAGCTGGATGTCGGAGAGTCGCCGGCTCAGTGCGCGGTGCGTGAAACCCTCGAGGAAACCGGCGTTGAGGCCCTGGATCCTCAGCTGGCGGCGGTAATGCGTTTCGTGGATCTGGAAGACAAAGACTGGCTTGGCTACGTTTTCGTTGCTCATCGCCATCGCGGAGAACTCCGTGAAACCTTAGAAGCCGTTCCCCTATGGTGTGCCAGAGACCAGATACCTTTCGATGCCATGTGGGACGACGACCGCCACTGGCTGCCCCGAATCCTGGCAGGCGAGGTGCTTCGAGGCGATTTTCTGTTCCGGGCCGGAACGCTGATCGCGCACAGGCTCCACCCGATGGGGCCTGAGGAGGCAGGCCGTGCGAACGAACAATCAAAAAGCGCTACCCAGGAGCTTCTATCATGGGATTGAATATCGGCATATCCGTGTCCTCCAGCTATCAGGTGAGCGATCCACGGCAGGGTGCCCGCTTCATGGTCGAACGGGCACGGCAGGCTCGGCAGGCAGGGCTAGACAGCCTTTTCGTTGGCGATCATCACGTTACCCCTGCACCCTATTTCCAGAACTCACCCATCCTCGGGCGCATGCTGGCCGAGTGGGGTGACCGCCCCGTTGGCGCCCTCTACCTGCTGCCGCTGTGGAATCCGGTGCTGCTGGCAGAGCAGGTGTCGACACTGGCCAGCATTGCCCAGGGTCGGTTCATCCTTCAGTGCGGTCTTGGCGGCGATACCCGGCAGAGTGGGGGTATGGGCGTGGACATCAGTCGGCGCGTGGGGATGTTCGAAACCGCCCTGGAAACACTGCGAGCGTTATGGCGAGGAGAAGAGGTAAACCTTGACCGCTACTGGCATCTGACGCGATCACGCATCTCCCCGCTGCCGCCGGAGCCTGTGGAGGTATGGATTGGCTCCCTGGCACCGGCAGCAATCAATCGCACAGCACGTATGGCTGAAGGCTGGCTCGGTTCGCCCGGGCTGACTTTTCAGCAGGCGGCAGACAGCCTCAACCTGTATCGTCAAGCCTGCGCGGAGCACAATCGGAAGCCGACCGCGGTAGCGCTGCGTCGGGACGTTTTCGTGGGCGCCAGCAGCGAGGAGGCGCAGCGCGTTGTGCGACCCTACATCGAGGGCGGCTATCGGGGCTTCAGCGAGGAGGCGATGCTGTTCGGTTCTGTGGAGGAGGTGGCGGAAACGCTGTCCTCTTATGCGGGGCTCGGCTACACGGACATCATCATCCGCAACATCAGCGCCGATCAAGGCGAGAGCCTGGCTACCATCGAGCGATTGGCTGAGGTCAAGGCGCTGCTGCGCTGACACCCCATTCACAGCAGGAGGGGTTAGACCACAGAGCTGCGCCGTACTCGGAAATGGCGAAATCAAAACTCTCTTCGGGTAGGGGGCGGCATTGCTTTCTGGAATGCGCCAGATGCCCCAGTGGGGCTCACGGGCGGCTGCTTATTCATGGTGCTGGGATTCTAAGGAGGTATCGAGCTGCAACCGAGTATTGGGTCAGTGGCCGTTCCCTGCGAGGTGAGTTTGGGGTTGCGGGGTGGGCCGGCTACAATCGCCGGCCTTCGGGCTGCGAGAAGCAGCGCTAACAGATCACAGGCGGGAGATGAACATGGGGTTGCTGGATGGAAAGGTCGTTCTGGTGACGGGCGCAGCCCGAGGGATCGGGCGCGAGGTGGCGCTCTCGGCGGCCCGGGAAGGTGCACGAATTCTGGTTAACGATCTCGGTGGGGCGGTAGCCGGCGGCGACCTAGGCGAGGCCGGTCCTGCCCAGGAAGTTGCAGACGAGATCTGCGCGGCGGGTGGGGAAGCGGTAGCTGATTCCCACAGCGTGTCCGATCGTCAGGGCGCCAGCGCCATGATCGAGATGGCGCTGGACACCTTCGGCGGTCTGCACGCGGTGATAAACCCGGCTGGAATTCTTCGGGATAAGATGTTTCACAAAATGGATGACGAAGACTGGGACTCCGTTATCAACGTCCATCTGAACGGCTCGTACAACGTCGCTCGTGCGGCCATCAATCATTTCCGTGATCAGGAAGACGGGGCCTTCGTCTTCTTCACCTCGACTTCGGGTCTGATTGGTAATATCGGCCAGGCAAATTATGCCGCCGCCAAGATGGGCATTGCCGGGCTGTCCCGCATCATTGCGATGGAGGGCGTGCAGAAGAACGTGCGTTCCAACGTCGTTGCTCCGTTTGCCTGGACCCGCATGATCGCCACCATCCCGGTCAAAGACGATGCCAGCGCCGCGCGGGTAAAGCGGATGCAGGAAGGCATGCGGGCTGACCAGGTTGCGCAACCGGTCGTGGCCCTGGTTTCCGATGCGGCAAAACACGTTTCCGGCCAGATCTTCGCGGTGCGTGGCAACGAGATCTTCCTGATGAGTCAGCCGCGTCCGGTGCGAGGCATGGCCCGACTGGAAGGCTGGTCGCCTCAGTCCGTGGTGGATCACGCGCTGCCTGGGCTGTCCGGCCAGTTTGAAAACCTCGGCCCCACCAACTCGGTCTTCAGCTGGGATCCTGTCTAGTCTTTCCCACAGGCCGGGCTGAGGTCTGCACCTGGAAAGCCCCGGACCTAGAGGCATGCTGGATGAGCGCATTTCGCTGATGATGCTGCGACGCCGCAGGAGGCGAATTGACCCGCGTCTGGCGCGGGGCAACGTCGCCGAATAAGGGCAGCGCGGAGCGCCGGAGCTGGTCAGCGAAATGCGCTCATCCAGCAGGGACCGAAAACCGGATCTTCTTCAACCTACAGACCTCAGCCGGCCTGTGGGAGGGTCTGCGCCTGCATCCGTCGATACAGCAGGGTGCCGCCTGCCACCGCAACGGGAATCATCAGGAAGTTGAGAACGGGGATGGCCATGGCCAGGGTCGCGCAGCTGCCATAGCCAAGGGCAGCTGCGCGATTTTGTTTGAGCAGGGCGAGGGTGTTGCGGAACGGCAGGCCGCGGTTCTCACTGGGGTAGTCGCAAAACTGAATAGCCAAGGTCCAGGCGCCGAAGAGAAACCAGATCAGTGGGGCAGCGGCGTTGACCACAGGGATGAGAGAAAGCCCGAGCACGACGAGCAGGCGTGGCAGGTAGTAGACGAGCTTGCGCAGCTCGCGACCCAGAGCGCCCATCAGGCCGTGGATGAAAGATGGATCGTGCTGCGGCGCTGCCTGGAATAGCGCTGCCTCGACCTCGATGGAGAGGTCGCCAAGGAAAGGGCTGGCAATGAGCACCGCCAGAAACCCGAACGACCATGCGCCGATGAGCACGCTCAACAGGTAAATCAAAGGTACGAGAATGAGGTTGAGGAAATCCAGCCAGGCCGGCAGCTGCGCTTCCAGATAGGACGAAAACTCGCCCGTATAACCGAAAGCCAAAGCGAGACCGGCGACGATGATCGCCAGGCTCAGCAGCGCGGGTAGCCACGCGTAGCGTGCCAGGTGGGGCTTGCGGGCGACCCGCGCGCCCTCGTAGAACTGATGAACACCGTCCATAAAGCCAAGACCGGTACCCGAATCTGCTCTCGAATCTGGCCGGGTCGCGTGGCTCAAGCCGTTACCTCGTTTACCGCTTCCAGCAAAATCTCCGTCATTGTTTGCAGGTGTGGTTCTTCAATGATGAAGGCGGGACCTATGCAGACGATATCCCGCACATCACCCGTCCCGCCCCCGTAAAAGAAAACCCCTTTGCCGAGAGCCTTGCCGACAATGCGGTCGGATACGGCGTGCTGCTCTGGGTATGTCTCGAGTGTTTCCCGGTTCTTGACTACCTCTATCGCCAGGAGCAGGCCTCGGCCGCGGACTTCCGCGACGTGCGGATGCTGGTCGAAGGCTTCGTGCATCAGCCGCTTCAGGCGCTGGCCTTTACGAGCCGCCTGCTCAACCAGCTGCTCTTCTGCCATGATGTTCAGGACTTCAGCTGCCGCGGCGCAGGCCGCCGGGTGGGCTCCGAAAGTGTGGAACATCACGTTCATCCCTGCTTTCTGTATGGTCGAGCCGACCGTTTCCGAAGCATATACGCCGCCGATGGGCGCGTAGCCGCCGGCCAGACCTTTACCGGATACCAGGATGTCCGGCTCGATGTCCCAGTGCTGATAGGCGAATGGTTTCCCGGTGCGGCCGAAGCCGGTCATGACCTCGTCGAGAATGAGCAGCAGGCCAAACTCATCGCAGATATCGCGCACCGCGACCCAATAGTCGTCGGGCGGCACCAGCGCGCCGCCACTTGATCCGGTGATGGGTTCCGCCAGCAGCGCGGCGATGTTTTCGGGTCCTTCGGACAAGATGGCGTTGCGCAGGTTCTCGATGTAGAAACGCCCGGCATCCGGATGATGACTTCCGAGCGGGCAGCGCAGCGGATAGGGCGTAGGCACGATGAATTCGGCACACAACGCGTGCTCCAACCCACGTTTTCGAGCTGGGTGGCCGCTCAGCGACGTGGTTGCCATGGTAGTTCCGTGATACGAGACGCTGCGCGAGATGATCTGACGGCGGCCCGGTTCGCCACGCGCCGCGTGATACTGAATGGCCATTTTCACAGCGGCTTCCACGGCTTCGGATCCACCCGAGGTGATGTGGATGCGTCGCAGCCCCTCGGGCAGCCAGTTGGCTTCCAGGGCTTCCACCAGGGCCTGTCGCGACGGGGTGGTCCAGGGGGGTACCACGTAGGTGCAGTCTGCGGTGGCTTCGGCCACCCGCTGCGCGACTCGGGCGCGGCCGTGGCCGATGTTGCTGACGATGGCACCGCCGGCGGCGTCGAGAATTGCTTTACCACCGCTGGTATAGAGATACACCCCTTCCGCGCGCTGAATCTCCGGGCTCTCTCTTCGCAGAAAAGGCCAGTTCACGCGTGTCTGCTGTTCCATTGAGCCCTCTGAGTATCAGGGTTCGATGAAGCTCCTGCCGGACTCGTAGAGGGTCAGCCGCTGCTGCATAGCCAGCTGTTCCAGCCCATTGTCCGGCGCCCCATCGCTCGCGGCCGCGGCCAGCGCTTCCCGCTGAATGCGGATTGCAACTTTGTAGTGACCAGCCGCCGCATGTCCCGCTGCCAGGGTGTCCAGATATTGCCAGCTGCCAGAGTACAAAGCGATGGGACCAATGATTTCGATGGCTCTTGACGGGTTGCGGATCTCGGCGTCGTCGATGGTTGCAAGAAGCCAGGCCAGCTGGTTGCGGCAGGGCAGGCTGCCTGCTTCCATGCCCTGCTCGAAATAGCGCATCGCCGTCTGGAGGTTGCGGGGAACGCCAATGCCGAGTTGGTAGTACTCGCCGAGAATTTCGTTTGCGCCGGGATGCCCCTTCCCGGCTGCCTCCGCCAGCAGCGCGACGGTTCGTGGAGGATTGTGCTCTGCCCAGGTTATGGCCAGCCGGTACATCGCTTCGGCAATATCGGCCTCGGCGGCCTGTTGCAGCCATCGACGTGCTTCTGCCTCGTCCGGAGCGGGGTCTGAGTAGTCCAGATACATCTTGCCCAGCATCAGCTGGGCGTATGGATCCCCCCGGGCGGCGGCATCGTGCATCCATTTCTGAAGGCGAGGCGATACCCGGGTATTGAATTCGCGGAACAGCGGTCCAGCGTACTCGAGTCCGGTCGGCAGGATGATCAATCCGTTTGAGACCAGATCGCCATTCCAGATGCCGCTTGTTTCTATGCCGACCAGATCGCTTCTTATGCCGGGTCCGAGCGCCCGATTCTGCTCCCAGGTGCCGTCGTGATAGGTGCCATCGGCGTTCTGCTCCCGGCCCTGACCATCGCGTTTGTCAGCGAGCCACTCACCCTTATAGCTGCTGCCGTCGGGGCGGGTTTCGAGACCGTATCCCTGGCGCTTGTCCGCCACCCAGGTGCCCTCGTAGACCAGGTTGCCTGGAGCAACGGCGCGTCCGTACCCGGAGCGCAACCCAGCCTGCCAGCTGCCTGCGTAGCTGGAGCCGTTGGCTGTTTCCATCTCACCGAATCCGTCCGGCTGATCTGCCGACCAGTCACCGTTGTAGCGATAGCCGTTCGCCGCGGTGTAGCTGCCGTAGCCGTTTTTCATCCCCCTTACCCACGTCCCCCGGTAGGTGGTGCCGTCATTGCCATGGTACTCGCCGAACCCCTCAGGTTGGTCGTCCAGCCATTGCCCGCGGAATATGCCCGATGCGTCACGCAGGGTTCCCTCTCCGTAGCGCGCACCCTCACCGAAGCCTCCCACGTACCGGCTCCCGTCCGGCAGCGTCAGTTCTCCGTGCCCGTCTCGCAGGCCGCTGTGGAAAGTGCCTTTATAGATCTCGCCGTCCGGCCGTGACTCCGTGCCGATTCCTTCGGGGAGGCCGTCCACCCAGTTCCCTTCGTAGGTCCGACCGTCCGGCCAGCGGTAACCGGCCTGGCCGGTGTAGCTAAGCTCAGAGGGGTAGACGGCGATGCTGGTTCCGGAAGGCAGACTGAGCAAACCGGCCTTCGGATCGTCTCGCGGCGCAGCCGCGCCACCGATGTCAGGCGTGGCGCAGGCAACCAGGCATAACGGCAGACAAGCCAGGAGAAGTCGGATGATGTTGATCTGCAAGGGTAAAAATCGCAAACGGTGGGCCTTACCAGACAAGCGGGGGTTAAATCTTCATTCTTCGTCGAATCTCAGGTTGCCGACCTTCGTTTCGCTGAGTCTTCAGCCGTCCAGGCGTGCCGCCGATTATATTAGCAGCCAGGGCGAACAGCGAAGTCTGCGCTACGTCCTGCGCGGTCCCGGGGCACACGGTCGGGCGATTGGCCATCTTCATGCCATGACAAATCTCTGAGGGTTCGATTACAGTGGCGTTCTGCTTCAGTTTGTTTCGGGAGGACGCGCCATGACCGGAGAGGAAGGGACCGGAGAGGAAGGGACCGGAGAGGAAGGGACCGGAGAGGAAGGGACCGGGGAAAATTCAGCAGGCACGGAACAAGAGATAGAGGGCGTCCGTGCAGAACCGGTGACACGCTGGCTTTGCGAAGCAATTCCCGACCTGCAGCCGCCTCTGGTTTTCTCTCTGATTGCCGGTGGGCATTCCAATCTCACTTACAAATTTGTTGATGCTCGCGGTGAAGCCTATGTGCTGCGCAGGCCGCCTCTCGGCCACGTACTGGAGAGCGCCCACGACATGGGCCGGGAACACCGTATAGTTTCCGCGCTTGCTGGCAGCGAAGTTCCCGTGGCGCCGACCTATGGCCTTTGCCAGGACCCGGAGGTGAACGGCGCGCCGTTTTACGTTATGGGCTATGTGGAGGGTCTGGTGCTGCACGACAGCGAAGTCGCGTCGCAACTCGTTGACGAGGAGCGCGACGTCCTGGGCGCGCACGTGATTGACGTCCTTGCAAAGCTGCATCTCCTGGATCCCGATCAGGTCGGTCTCGGCCAGCTCGGCCGCAAAGAGGCCTATCTGGCGAGACAGCTGAAGCGCTGGAACAAGCAGTGGGAAGCGTCCAAGACGCATGAGATACCCGAGATGGAAGAAACCGCCCGGCTACTCGAAGCGCAGATGCCGGAGCAGATCGGGGCGAGCATCGTCCACGGTGATTATCGGCTTGGCAATATGATCGTTCGCGGCGGCCGCATCCTTGCCGTTCTCGACTGGGAGCTCTGTACCCTGGGAGACCCGCTTGCGGACGTCGGTTATCTGCTCAATTCTTGGATGCAACCGGGCGAGCCGGGAACCGAGCTCATCCCTGCGGTTCCCACCGCGGCGGGAGGCTTTCCGACCCGCGAGGCGCTCTGCGACCGCTATTCCGCAGCGACGGGGCGGGATCTCTCGGGCATCAACTACTACCGGGCATTTTCCCACTGGCGGCTGGCCGCTATTGGTCAGGGGGTCTACAAGCGATATCTCGTGGGTGCGATGGGGGAAAACCGGGACATGGACCTCGATGCTTACAAGAACAGTGTGCATCAGCGGGCTGCGGCGGCTCTGGACCTGCTTGCCGCCTGAGCGTTCGGCGATTGGATAGTCAGCCTGCCCAGTTCATCGTCGTCCTGGTCGACCACGTGCAATTGGCTGAAGGAAGCCGAGGGCAAACCCACCACCAGACACGGGTGAGTGATCACCTGGGCCAGCACGGCATCTGCGGATGGCGAATCCCAGCGCACCCGGATCAGTGCCTTCGTCCCTTCCGCCGAGGCTGAATCCAGCGACAGCGCGTATCCCGCAGTCGGTTGCTCACCTCGGGAGATGGCCACCAGCAACAGGTTCCCGGTTTCCCCGCGATCGGGCGTTGACAGGGACAGCAGATTGGAGCCGCGGATGCGAGCGAGGTCGGCGTAATCCACTCTCGTTACGCCGGAGTCGACCCCCTGGCACTGACCGTGCTGCAGCACGGCGACTGCCTCGAGCGGTGCTGGGCCTGCGCAGCCGGCCGCACCTAAAGCCAGCAGTAACAGTGCCCACTGGTGACGAATTGATTGCCGCGATAAGAAAGTCGTGGTCGGATTTTCCATTTTCTCTTTCCGTGTCTTGGGCATCATTTTCAGTGTATGGGCGTGTCGCTCTCAGCCATTTTTTGATGAGAGGAGGGGTGAGAGGCGGGGCGCGAGAATGGTATGCCCGTACCCCCTTCGTGCAGCTCTTTCGCCGACAGCGTGGTGAAGTTGACTCGGAACCCTGAGACGAAATCCAGTCCGCTTCGGTCGCCGTTGACGCTGATCCGCTCTGGCAGGTCCAGCGTCGGATAGGCGCCGCAGGCCTCACCGGGGTCGCAGAGAAATCCATCGTCATCTGAATCGGATCCGGCAAAAATCCGATATTGTCCCGCGGCTACGTCGGCGACTGAAAAGTCGTAGCGGCCATTGGCGGCGCTGACCAGCACCGCCGGCGTCGCCGTATTGCCGAGCTCGTCTACTAGGATCACGTAGTGCAAGCCGGCGTCCGCCCCAAGGTTAAGGCTCGACACCTGCATCAGTATTCTCACCGTCAGATCGTTTGCGTCGGTGTCGATGGCGAGCGTTGCCGAGTACACACCGTCGCCGAGCCCGCTTCGGTTGGGGGTCAGCGTATAGGTACCCAGGCCGCTGCTGTCCACGACCGCTGGTGTCACCGTAAGCCAGGGTTGGTCCCCTGCGATGTTCAGCACCTGTACATTACCGGTGCCGACGTTCTGAAGGTTCAGCGGCAGCGCGCTGGTGAACGCGCCGAAATTCAAGGTGCTAGCCGAGGCGCTGACGATGGGTCCGGGGTCGCTGCCCTGGCCCGACGCCAGCTCCAGGGCGGTCAGCACTGCCCGCTGCGCGTTGAGGAAGCCGTAGCCGTACTGGTCATCCCTGCCGGGCGTACCCAGATCGTCGGTCAGATCACCTGCCCGCAGGGCAAGGTCCAGTTCGGCCGGATTGAGCGCGGGATGCAGCGACTTCATCAGTGCGACCACGCCGCTTACATGGGGCGCTGCCATTGAGGTGCCGCTGAGCGCCGCGTAGCCGTACTCCAGGGCGCCGCCCGTTGCGCTTTCTGCAAGCGTGCTGATCACGCCGTCGCCTATGCCATCGGCGTTCAGGTCGGTCCCCGTATTGCCGCCGGGTGCCGCGATGTCCACGCTGGCGCCGAAGTTCGAGTAGGTGGCGATCGCTTTCGTGATGGTCGTGGCGCTGACGCCGATGACACCCATGTAGGCAGCAGGGTAGACGGGCAGCTCCGAGGCGTCGTTACCCGCGCTTGCCACGATGATGCTGCCAGCTGCGCGTGCATCGGTGATGGCGTCCTGTTCCACCTGCGTGGAAAAGTTGCTCCCCAGGCTGAGGTTGATGACGTCCGCTCTCCGGGATGGCAAGCGACCAGAGTCGTTGCGGAGCCCGGCCGCGTAACGGATTGCCTGGGCGACGTCATAACTGCTGCCGCCGTTCACCCCGAGAACCCGCAGCGGCATTACGCGGGCGCCCCAGGCGACTCCGGCAACGCCCAGGGCGTTGTCGGTTCGGGCGGCGATGATACCGGCGACATGGGTGCCGTGGTAGCTGTTTGATCCGCCGTACGCCAGATCTCCGGCATCTTCTGGGTCTGCATCGATGCCATCGCCGTCCCGTGCTCTGGAAGGGTCTGAAATGAAGTCATAGCCGTCGACACTCAGCTGGCCGATCAGATCCGGATGTCTGCTGAGAATGCCGGTGTCGATGACGGCTACCAGGACATCGTCGCTCGGGCTGCTGGCAGTGGCGAGGTCCCAGGCCAGGGGCAGGTTCACGCTTTCATAATGCCATTGGTAGGCGTAAAAGGGGTCGTCGGGAGTTTGTAGTGCGAAGCGCATGAGGTTCGGCTCCGCGACTTCCACGGCTGGATCGCGCGCCAGCTCCTTCAGCTTGAGCAGCGTGAAGTACTTGCGTATCTGCGCCTGGCTCCAGGAGCCGTATTCGGGCAGCCCGATGGGCAGGTCGGGTTGTCCCTCGGCTGCGATGGTGCTGGGGTAGGGTGTGGAGGGCTGCTGCAGGCCGAACATTACGAACCGTCCTGATCTGTGCCGTTCAGACATCCGATAGCGCGCCCCGAGCTTGGCGTCCGTGCTCCGCACCAGAACCTCACCCGGAATAAACGGGTCGCTGAGGCGCGACGGCGAACGTGCCAGCGGAATGGACTCTTGGCCGACTGACAGAACATAGTTGCTGCCGCCGCTGACCGGTACCACTTCGATGAAATAGCTGCCTGGAGCAGGCGCAGAGAGACTTTCGGATTCTCCCCTCCCCGCAGAGGCGTCGACCAGCTGCTGGCCGCTGTCCCACAGCCGCAGGTCAAGATCGGCGCCGGAATCTGCGATGGAAAGCAGAATGGTCTCGCCGCCGGCCAGCGTGATCTGATAGAAGTCTCCAGGGTCTCCTGTAGCGAAGAGATTGCCCGTGCTCTCTCCAGCGCCTGGCAGGTTGGCAAAGCCGCCCGCGACAGCAGGGTTGGTCAGTGGTTGCGCGCTGGCGAAATCGTTGTTGGTCGTCGGCGTGGTCAGTCGGTCATTGACGTCGGCGTCGATGGCGCTGGAGGCTAGAATCTGGATGCTGCCGGTAAGAGTCGCCGTTCCTGCAGCCGCGGTGACCTGCACGGTTCGCGTCTCCGTGCCCACCGCGCCGTCATCGTCGATTACCCGCAAACGAATGCTGTAGTCGCCGGGGTCTGCGTAGGTAAATCGGGATATTTCGCCAACGGAGGTGTTCTGATCCGAGCTGTCGCCGAAGTCCCACAGATGTTCAACGATGTCGCCGTCGGCATCCGCAGACGCGGAGCCGTCAACCGTGACGGTGAGAGGGGCAGCGCCCGCGCTGGGCGTCAGCGTGAAAGAAGCGACGGGTTGTTGGTTGGCCGGTGCCGCTGGCGCAGGGTTACTGGAGCCACCGCCGCCGCCACAGGCCGTCAGGATGCTGGCCGAGAAAAGGCTCAGCAAGCCTTTGCGGATTCGGCGGTTAGTCCGGCGTTCAAGATAGGTCACGGGCGATGCTCAGGGTTGGTTTCTGGATTTTCTGCATCGGGCCGAGCCCGGGCTGCGAGCGGCCGCGTCATCCGCGGTCGATTTCTTCTCTCTTAGAAAGTTATTCTCTCTTAGAAAAGCAGAGCCTGGCGCATTTTCCATGGATTCGGCGTGAAACCGGCCCCAGAACGAAAAACGGCGCCCTTTGGGGGCGCCGTTGGAACTCCTGCTCGAGGAGTTCAGAATAAAAAAGGCGTGTCAGTGGTCGGAACCTCTGATGCAACTTCGTCTTCTGGGGGAAGGACACTTGAAAGGGAGGACTGCTGAAGTTGCTTGCACGCCTGAACTGAAACTGGGGCCATTGTGTACAGTACAAGATGCCCTGTCAACGTTTTTTTAACCTTTTGTACAGGTTTTGTTCAGTTTGGCGTGGCGAGCAGCTGTTCTGCATCAACCAGCACCTCGAGCGCCAGCTCCAGCTGGGCGCGAGCATGGGTGGTATCTGTGTGGACTCTCGCGTACAGGTCCTGCTGGGCTTCATCTTCGACGCAGCTCAGACTGTAGTCGGCGAACGCGTTCAGGCCGCTGATAAGCTCAACGAGATGCTGGGGACAGCCGGTAGCATTCTCGCTGCTGGCGGCGATGGCGATGAGCTCCTCATCAGTAAAGCGGCGATCCGCTGCCCGCGCCGCGCGTAGCGGCATCCCCGCCGTTGTCGCGCAGGCGTGTTCGATCTCGCGCCAAGACGTTGGCCACGGCAGAGTGGGAATTCCCAGCTCCTGTACGTCTGTGAGATGCCGCGGGGTGGCGAACTGGTAGATGGCCACGATTCGCGAATTCGGCCGCAGATTGGCTATTTTCTCGACGATATGGGTAAGCAGCACCGGCACCTGCAGGACCAGGACGTCCAGCGCTTCGGTGCCTGACTGGTCGGCAAAGAAAGCATCCGCGTTCGCCCATCGTGCCCGCACGTCCAGGCGTGCCGGGTCTGTCTGCTGATGCTCCAGAACGAGCAGATTGGGGCCTATCAAGCCGGCGATTGCCGGCTTCATGCTGGCTTCACGATGTGTAATCAGACGTTCCTGCAGCTGCTCATCGTCCAGCTCAACCAGGGTGCTGATGGGATGGCCCTGGTCAATGAGTCGCTTGATTCTGATCAACCGGTCTAGCTGCGCCTTGCTGTAAAAGCGGGTCTTGCCGGAGCGGTGCGCGGGTATCAGGCCATAGCGTCGTTCCCACGCCCGTAGGCGCTCGACAGCGATACCCGTTAGCTTGGTAATGGTGCCTATGCGGTATAGGTCTTCTTCGTCTTCCACCCGTCTGACCTGTACAGAGCCGGTACAGAATTGTACAGCTGGTGCCCAACTTGTCCAGTTTGGCGATTACCGTCCGGATGTCGTGTCCGGTACAGGGTTGAAGGGTTCGACCGTCAGAGGAAAAGGTCTGACGAGAACGGCGTGATAAAAAAAGAAGGCGTGGCGACAGTACATTGAGGCACTGTCTTCGCGGCTAGGGAGGAAGGGGAGAGAGACACCGCGCCACGCCTGTTCGGTTCGGTGTCGCTGGTTCAGCGACCCCGGAAATTGCTAGGCATTCTACTGGTTTTGCGCAGTGCAGCAATAGGTCGTATGTCATTTTTTTGTTACGTGCTGCGGTTTTTTGTATCCAGATGTTGCAATGCAGCAACACGTCGACCCTCGCTGGCGGTCGCCGCCGTGCGCTTCGATGGGCCCGGCGGGTTACTTCACAGGATCCCGCGAATTGCCCAGAATGTAACCATTCACAGCCTTGTGCCCATTCACAGGGACGGACCCTTTCGCCAGAATGGCCTCCGGGGCCCGAAATGCCGCGCTGCAACTGGAAGAGGAGTCATCATGCGGAACAATCTTGGCCTATTTCTGGCCAAACGTGCGTTTCTGACGCCAGACCGCGAAGGTTACGTAGACAGCCACGCCGATTTGCGTCTGACTTTTCGGGCGCTTAATGCTCGCAGCAATCGTCTGGCCAACGCCCTGCTGGCTGCCGGCTTGAAGCAGGGCGAACGGGTGGGGCTGCTCCTGATGAACAGCGCGGAATTTATGGAAGCTTACTTTGCCCTGGCCAAGATCGGCGCCGTGGTGGTTCCTCTGAACTGGCGACTCGTCCCTGACGAGCTGGAGTTCATCCTCAAAGACAGTGGCACCCGGCGGCTCATCTTCGGCGATGAGTTTCTGGGCGCCGTGGCTGAACTCCACGGTCGCGGCGATAAAACAGAGGTAAAGCACTGGCTTCAGGTGGCGGGCGCCGGGCAGACAGCGCCCTTTGCTGAAAGCTACGAAGCGTTTCGGGATGCGGCGTCGGATAGTGAACCTGAACCCCGGGGTGCGGATGAAGACATGCTTTACATCATGTACACGTCGGGTACCACAGGGTTGCCAAAAGGCGTGGTCCACACGCATGCAAGCGCAATCTGGGCGATTCTCACAATTGCCGCCAACTCGGAGTATCACGATGCCGATCGCTATCTGGGTGCTTTACCGATGTTTCATGTCGGAGCGCTCACCCCCCTGGCGGTCAACGTCTACCGCGGTGCTACGTCTGTCGTCATGCGCAGTTTTGATCCTCTGCTGGCCTGGCAGTTGATTGAGCGGGAGAAGATCACTACCGGGCTGATGGTGCCCGCGATGCTCAATTTCATGCTTCAGGTGGAGGGCTACGAGCGTTTTGACTACGCCGCGGTACGCTGGATCATGACCGGGGCGGCCCCCGTCCCTGCTGCACTCACGCAGAAGTATCACAACATGGGCATCGGCATTCTGCAGGTTTACGGCCTGACCGAATCCTGTGGCCCGGCGTGCGTCATGACTACGGAAAATGCCCTGCGGAAGCCCGATTCTACCGGCCAGGCGTTTTTCCACACCGACGTCAAGCTGGTCAACGATGCAGGAGAAACGTGCGCGCCAGGGGAACCGGGCGAAGTGCTCGTGCGTGGCGCCCATGTCATGCGAGAGTACTGGAACCGGCCGGATGCGACCGCGGAAACGCTGAAGGATGGTTGGCTGCACACCGGCGACGTGGCGGTTATGGATGAAGAGGGGTTTGTTTCGATCCAGGACCGAATCAAGGACATGATTATTTCAGGTGGCGAGAACGTTTACCCTGCCGAGATTGAGGGGGTACTGGCAACCCACCCGGATATCCTCGATGCTGCCGTCATCGGCCAAGCCAGCGAGAAATGGGGAGAGTCGCCCCTGGCCATCGTGGTCCGCAAGGGCGAGGGCCTGACTGAGGCGGATGTTATCGAATTCTGCCGTGGGAAAATGGCCGGCTACAAGCAACCCAAAGGGGTGGTGTTCATCGACGAGATTCCGCGCAATCCCAGCGGCAAGATTCTCAAGCGGGTGCTTCGCGAGCAATACTCGGAAAACGCCTCGGTCTGAGGCAAGCGACTGATCCTTAAACTGGAAGGGGAGAAACCATGGAACTGTCGGAGCTGACGGAGCGGCTGCATCCGTTTTGTTGCAGCAGATACGGCACGGATGACGTGCGCATCTTCGATGTGGTCAAGATGCCCGGTCACGCGGGTTTCGCCTATGGCTTCCGGGTAGAGACCGCTGCAGGCGTCGATTCCTGGTTCATTCGATTGCCGCCTCCCAACGTCAACTGGGTTGGCACCGCTGACGTGCTGCGGCAGGTGGCGGTGTTGAACGCCCTGGATCAAACCGACGTTCCCCACTGTTCGGTCAAATGGTCAGGGGACGATCTGGAGTGGTTCGGATGTCCTTACTTCGTAGTGCCGTGGCTGGACGGGGACGTGCTGCGACTCGGTGAAGGGGAATGGGGCACGAGACTGACTGACAGTCAGCGTCTGGATCTCGGTGGGCAGATAATGACGGCACTGGCGGGTATTCATAAAGTAAACCCGGCCGAGGCCAGCTATCTTGGAGATCCGCTGCCCTTCGACGAGGACGTCACCCGCTGGGACCGCTTCTATGAACGGGCCGCCGACCCGGAGCGGCTCAAGGATGTGCCAACGGTGCGTCAGAAGCTGCTGGACCAGCTGCCGGTCGACGCACCGGTAGGCATATTTCATGGCGATTTTCAGGTGGCCAACCTGTTCTGCTCGCCAGATGCGAAATTGCTCGCGGTCATCGACTGGGAGCTCTGTGGCGTAGGCGCCACCCTCAACGATCTGGGATGGATCGTGACGTTCAGCGACCCCCACGCCTGGGCCACGGAAGGCGTCGTGCGCCCGACGTTTCTCGACCCGGAAACGCTGATCCGGCTGTATAGTGAGGCTTGGGGAACCGCGCTACCGGATCTCAACTGGTTCAGGGCGCTGGCCGCCTACAAATTTGCCATCATCACCGGGCTGAATCTCTCGCTGCATCGCCGGGGCAAACGTCCCGATCCGCTGTGGGAAGAGACCAAGCTGTCAATGACGCCCCTCATCAACCGCGCGAACGAGCTGCTGGGCTGAATCGCCGAGCAATCGGCAGCGCTAGCCAGCGATTACGCTTGAGGGCGACTCGGTCAGACGACTCGGTCAGACGACTCGGTCAGACGACTCGGTCAGACGACTCGGTCAGATCAGGCGCAGGATCCCGACCAGGCCCCAGGTGATCCACACAAGAAGCAGGCTCAGCGCCACGGCTGCGGACCCCATGTCCTTCGCCCGACCGGCCAGTTCGTGGTGCTCGTGGCCCACCCGATCGACCGCGGCCTCAATCGCCGAGTTCAGCAGCTCGACAATTAGCACCAGAAAGCATACGGCGATGAGCAGCGCGGTCTGGGCCAGGTTTTCCCCCAGCACAAACGCCAGAGGCAGCATGAGGATTCCCAGAATGCACTCCTGGCGGAACGCCGATTCGTGCTGCCAGGCTGCGCGCAGTCCTCGCACGGAGTAGCCGGCGGCGGCGATCACGTGTCTGAATCCTGTGTACCCGGGCTTCGTCATGTGCTTTCCGGTCTGGCAGGTCCCTGGCAGCTCAGTCGTCTGGACAGGGGCCGTGTTCCACTTGAATTGTCGAATGATCAATCCCGAAGTCCTCCTGTAGCACGGTCTTCAGGCGCTCCATCACGTTGCCCAGGTCGCTGTCCTCTTCCACCGTGGCATGCAGGGTAACCATCGGCTTCTCTGCCGTGAGCGCCCAGGCATGTACGTGATGAACTTCCTGCACCCCGGCCACTCTGGCCGTCAGGGTACTCTTGATCTCTTTCAGATCGATGCCGTCGGGAACGCCTTCCAGAAGAATATGGGCCGATTGTTTGAATACCCCCCATGCACCCCGCCCCAGGATCGCAGCAATAACAACGGCGAGCAGCGGATCGGCATAGAGCCAGCCGGTCAGATATACGGTCAATGCGGCAATGATAGCGGCGGCGGACCCCAGCAGATCCCCGAGCACGTGCAGGGCGGCGCTGCGAACGGTAGCCGTATCCTGGGCGCGATGGAGCCATCGGTAAGCCAGGATGTTCACCAGGAAACCGGCGGTTGCGACGATCAAAGCCGGAATTGGCAGCATGCCCTCGGGCGACAGCAGCCGGCCAAAGGCCTCCACCAGAATCCAGGCTACCAGGCCCAACAACGTGACACCGTTGAATAAAGAGGCCAGGACCTGATAACGATGATAGCCGTAGCTCAGATTGTGGTCACCGCTGCGTCTGGACAGCCGCAATGAATACCAGGAGAAGCCCAGCGCCGTAGCGTCCAGGAACATATGGCCGGCGTCGGCCAGCAGCGTGAGACTGTTTGCCATGACCCCGCCAATGACCTCCACCAGCATGAAACCGGCAATGAGCAGGAAGGCCCTGCCCAGCAGTTTTTCATCCTGAACGTCGGAGCCATGACCATGACCATGATGCTGATGATTGTGTCCCATCGACGTCAGCTCAGCCGGTCGCGGATTTCCGCAACGGCAGCTATGCCGGCTTCCTCCGAGTCGGCGACAGGCATGATGTTGAACAACTCGCAGCCGGCGTCCCGGTACGGGGCCAGAAACGCCGCCACCTCTGCGGGGTTGCCGTAGGGGCTGTATTTTTCGAAGCGCTCAAAAGGGATTCGGTAAAAGTCTTCCATGCCCTTGGCCAGCCTGGCGCGAGCCCGGTCCCTGTTGTTGTCGATGCCGGTCCAGACCTGCAGGCCGTGGAGGCTGGGGCGGGGCCTGCCGAAGGTTGCGGCTTCAGCATCGATCTGCGTCACGACCTCGCCGAAGCGTCGCGCCGATGTCCATACGCTGAGCCAGCCATCCCCGAAACGGGCGGCGCGATGCAGGGCGGCATCTGCCCGGCCGCCGATGACGAAAGGTATCCGAGAGGCCGGTTTGGGCTTTATCCAGGCTTTCTCGAACTCGAAGAAATCACCGTGGAAATCCATGGGCTCCCCGGATAGCAGGCCTTGCACGACGGCCAGCGATTCATCCGTGCGACGACCTCTGGTGGCGGGGTCTACGCCGCACATGGCGATCTCGTTGCGGTCTTCACCCCCGACTCCGATGCCCATTATCAGCTGCCCTGGGGCTGACTCTGACAGGGTGGCGAGCTGCCGCGCCACGGGCAGCGGATGCCGCAGCGCCAGCAGGTAGACGCCCACGCAGACCTTGAGTCTGGGGTGCAGGGCGGTCAGCGTGGCGGCGTTGATCAGGCCGTCCATTCCAGTGCCGACGTGAAAGCTGACATGATCTGCAACAAATACGTGATCGATGCCGCTGTCCACAATGCGGGCCACCGTTTCAGCTCTTTGCGAGTGCGTTGATGTAAGAAGCCGCGGTGACGCCAGGGTGCCAATCAGCATCAGAGCAGCGTCTTGGGATCGATGCCCAGCAACACTTTGCCCACCACCTCGAAGGTGGGTTGGGCCACCATGATGTGCTGGGTGGCCACGTGAACGTCGCGAAAACAGCGCTGCAGTCGGCTGCTGTCATAGATGGCGGAGGCACCGGCCGCGTGATACAGCAGGTCGACGGCCTCGGCTGCTGACCAGGCATTGTTGGTCGCTGCGAGCCGAAGATTGGCCTTGATGTCTTTGCCCAGACGGTTTTGCGCTTCCGCCTCCGCCCATGCCTGGTCGACGGCCTCATAGGTGAATGCGCGAGCCGCACCCACCAGCACGTTTGCTCTGGCCAGATCCTTCTGTGCGGCGGACCGTTGCGCCAGGGTCCGCGTGGTTCCCGTGGGAACCTTCTTGGTCGCCAGTTCGACAAAGGCGTCAACGGCCTGCTGGGCGATGCCCAGAGCGACGGCTGACACGCCCAGAGCCAGCAGTCCGATGGTGGGAAAACGATACAGAGGCGCATCGACCCGCGGTCTTCCGCCCAGAACCGCGCACCGACCCTCTGGTACATAGGCGTCGCGCACTTCGATGTCGTGGCTCCCCGTGCCGCAAAGGCCCGAGGTGTACCAGGTATCGTGAATGGTTACCTCTTCGGCGGGAAAGAACGCGAGCATGGACTGAGGTGCCCCGTGGGCATCCTTGCGGGGCTCGCCGTCCTCCATGATCAGGCAGCCACCGCAGATCCAGTCGGAGATCTGCGAGCCGCTGCCAAACGGCCAGCGCCCGGAGATGCGAAATCCCCCGCTCTCCGGCACCGCGCGGCCCATTGGCGCGGTGACGCCGGTGCTGATGCAGTTGGGGTGATCGCCGTACATGGCTCGAGACCACTCGTCGGGCAGGGAAGCGGCGAGCATCCCGGTGGTTGCTCCGATCATCTGGCACCAGCCGACCGCGCCGTCGGCGCGGGCTGTGGCCATGAGCGAGTCGAAAAACTCCCGGGGATGCACCTGGGCTCCCCCATACGCGGCCGGTACCAGCAGCCGGAACAGGCCCGCGTCGGCCATTCGGTCGGCCAGATCTTTGGGCAGGCGTCGGGCGGCTTCGATGTCCGCCGCCCGCGCGCGAATTTCCTCCTGGAATGACTCAGCGACTTTGACGGCTTGCATATTGTGAGCGCCTAAGGCGGTTTCCACTTCAGAGGTTGTGATTATCACGAATCGCACCCCGGGATAAAACCAGGACAGCCTTCGGTATCTATGCGCACAAAGTTGCCCAGCTCTCCCTGCAGGTAAAGCCTGCCTCCATGGGAGACGAACACCACTGAAACCACCGGATCGCCGGGTCGTCGGAATCGGTTCTGGCCCACGGGGATGAGGCGCTGTTGTCGGTTTCCTTTGACGAAGATCAGTTGCCCCTGGTCGAATCTGATTTCGGCTGCTGGCAGTTCGCCCGACTGCCAGCGGCTGATCTGAAAACGGGTCGAGGACGGGTAGTAGACGCCTGTCAGGAGGCTCAGCGCCTGTGCGGAGACCGCGACGGGCGTTGGCGCTACAGGGCGCGACAGGCCCGCGGTGAGTGCGGCTTCGACGTATTGCTGAAGCTGACGCAGCGCCGCAGGATTATCGGAATTTATGACCAGCAGATAGCCGCGGCCTGCACTCGGCAGCAACCCTAAGCGCGAGCGGTAGCCATCGGCGTCGCCGCCGTGCCCGAAGAACAGGTGACCTTTGCTAACCCAGCCGTAAAGGCCTGCCCCGTAGGTGACCTCCAGGCCGGCCTGCGCTCCCAGACTCGATTCTGCCCGGTACAGGCGGCCTACAGCCCCCGGGTTGAGCACCTGTCGGTCGTCCAGCCGCCCCTCGTTGAGCAGGGCCTCCAGCAGCCTGGCCATGGCACCCAATGAAGCATTGAACCCGCCAAAGGCGCGAAAGGTCATATTCCAGTAGGGAATTTCGGTCTTGCCGTCGACTCGGAATCCGCCTGGCAGGGCTTGCGTTTCCTCGAAGCCGGCGCCGCGCATATCCAGGGGTGCCAGCACGAACTGCCTGACGGCATCCTCGTAGCTGACGCCGGAGATTCCTTCGATCGCTGCCGCGGCAATCCCCGGCGGCGCGTTGCTGTAGCTGTGCTGCAGCCCAGGCGGCCAGAGCAGCTGTCGCTGCTCCGCACTCCGTGCAAGCGCCGCGTACAGGGGCAGTGCGGTGTTGTCTTTGAACTCTGCGGCGCTCAGGTCAGGCAGCCCCGCGGTCAGTTCCAGCAGATGAACCAGGCGCATTGGTTGCTCAGCGGCCCAGCGATTTTCATACAACGGTTCTGGCAATGACTCTGGCAAATGGCGGGTAACGGAATCTGTGAGCGGAACGCCTTGCTCTGCCAGCAGCTGGAGCATCGTCAGAGCGGTGACGGTTTTTGTGATGGACCCCCAGCGGAAGGGGGTTAGTGTGGTCGCCCCGCTGCCGGTTGCGGCGACGAGCGCCGGCTGTCCCCGGTCGATGATGACGAGCCCCATCGCCGGAACAGCCTGGCTAGACTGTACTGCCACCAGTCTGTCATGCAGTGTCTGCCAGTCAGTTCCGGCGTGCACAGCGCTCGTCGCTTGCGCGAGCAGGCCAGCCAGCATGAGTCCGATGGACGTCAGTCGGGAAACCGTCCGCTCCGTTGCTGGCGACGCAAGCGGCACGATGTGCTCAAAAACTCGCCGGGTCCTGGAAGGCCATTTGCAGGCGCCTGGAGGTGAACAGCCAGGCGCCCCCGGTGCGCAGGTAGCGATCTTCATAGTGGCCTATGGCTGCCGGCCCGGTCAGCGGTACGGGTTCGAATTTCAGGCTCTCAACTCCGTGGTGGCGGTATAGCGTTAAGTAGCAAATACCCCGGGCGTTGTCGGCGTCCTGCACGTCGATGTACAGGTTGCTGATCACGTGTCTGGAACGCAGCTCGTCCGGCCTGTGCCTGATGGATTCGCGGATGTCCGCCTTGCCCTCGAGTTTGCTTCCCGCGTGCAGCGTCGCATCTTCGGTGAACAGTTCTACGAAAGCGTCATAGTCGCGGAAATCTATGGCCCTGGCGTAAGCGATGACCAGGCTCTCACATTCGCGTCGTATGGCCTCGACAGCCGCTTGATCCATCTGCCTCATCGCTTTTCCGTTATTCCCTCTTTTTTCCCAGTTGGGGTATGGTTCGGGCTCCAAACTAGCACAACAATCACAGTGGGGGACGCTATGCAACGTATGTCGCTGGACTTTGACGGCAAGGTCGCGATTCTCAAGTTCAATCATCCGGAAGTCATGAATGCGGTTGGCTCGCAGATGCTGGCGGATTTCGCGGATGCGGTGCGAGAGGTCAAGGACCCGGCAAAAGGTGCCCGGTGTTTGCTGCTCACGGGTGAAGGCCGCGGCTTCTGCGCAGGCGCCAACCTTCAGGACGAATCCCGGGCCGAGCGCAAAGGTGGTGCTGGCGATGGCCTGCGCAGCGGCTACCACCCTCTGCTGTTCGCGCTGCGTGAGCTTCAGATGCCCATGGTCACGGCGGTAAACGGCGCGGCGGCCGGGGTCGGCATGAGCTTTGCCGTGATGGGCGACATCGTCTGTGCCTCCAAACAGGCATTCTTTCTACAGGCGTTTGCGCGAATCGGATTGATTCCTGACGGCGGATCCACGTTCATGCTGCCCCGGCTGATAGGCTGGGGGCGTGCGATGGAGCTTTCCATGCTGGCCGAGCGGCTGCCTGCTGAGACAGCGTATCAGTGGGGATTGGTGAACAGGCTTTATGAGGACAATGATGCCCTCATGGCGGGCGCTCTCGAAATAGCCAGGCGTCTGGCGGACGGTCCGCGCTCGATAGCATTGATCCGTAAAGCCTATTGGAACACCTGGCAGAATTCGTTCGAGCAGCAGCTGGATCTGGAAGCCCAGCTGCAGAACGAGGCGGGCGCCAGCAGCGATTTCGCTGAGGGGGTGAAGGCATTTCTGGAGAAACGTGATGCCCAATTCAAGGGGCAATAGGAAGGTTGAAGACGCTGTTGAGCCTGCAGCTGCCGTGCACGGTTCAACAGTCCCCGATGCGTTTCCCTGAGATGTCGCCGGAGATATCCATCGCCTTGCCGCCGCCGGTGATGGTGATATTGCTTTTCATGGCGTAGCCGTTGTCCGTGTAGTTGCCCGTCGTCTCCACCACGATGGCGCCTTCCGGTGCGGCGCAGCTGAGCTGCATCGCGATGGTACCTCCACCCACGTCGAATTTGACGGACTCGCAGTTCTGCGCCACCGGGACGGTTGCCAGAGCGTTGGACAAGCTCTCCTGCAGCGCCTCCTCGGTTAGGCACTGGTTGGTGGTTATCGAAGTGGGTGGAATTGGTAGATCTCCGTAGACCATCTGCGTCGTTACTTCGTAAAGCCCCGGATTCGGCTGGTCGACTGCCGCCGCAGCGGATGCGGCCGTGATAGCGGCTATAGCTGCGCCTACCCTGGCAGCGCCGGATTTCGCAAAACAGACTTTCATAGCGGGCTCGTAGGGATGTTGAAAAGCGGGGATGTTAGCGCGTCCGCAATCTGCCGTCAGTGAATCTGTGCCGCGGAAAGCGTTTCGATCTGCCCCTGACAATGCGGCCAGCGTTCGCCCGGCGTCGGGTGATCCCGCAGATAAGCTTGGTGCAGCCGCTCTACGTACTCGGCTGAGATCCCTAGACGCTGTCTGAGGTCTTTCAGCGCCTGGTGCTCCTTGCCGTTCACCAGCCCGTCTTCCATGGCGGTGGCCAGCTGGGATGCCAGCGCGTGCCGGCTATCAGCGGTTACACGGACTCGAGAATTGTCGCGAGCACGTGCAGGGAAATGAGCGCGATCAGCAACAGATCCACGGTATGGCTCAGCGTGCCCGGCCTGGTTCCGGTACTCAGGCACTGAGCTGTACGTTTTTTGAGTGTCGTCGATGGCACGAGCCAAGCCGGTTTGAGGCAATTCGCTTACTTGGGTATAGCAGCATGCTGGCGGTAAGCTGGCAGATCAATTGCCCATCAGCGCAGCCGTGTGCGCAGTTGCAGACTGCGCTAGAGCTACGAGGTCGTAGCCACCCTCCAGGGTAGATACCACCCGCCCCGCGGCATACGCTTCGGCCTGGTCGACGATGAGTTCGGTAATCCATCGGAAATCCGCTTCTTCCAACTCCAGCTGAGCCAAGGGATCCAGGCGGTGAGCGTCGAATCCTGCCGATACCAGAATTAACTGAGGCCGGTGCCTCTCCAGCGCTGATAGCCAGTCACGCTCTATGGCTGCGCGAAAGGCCGCGCCGCTGGTTCCCGCCGGAAGCGGCGTGTTGACGATGTTGCCCCGATCGATGTCCGTGTAGCGGTGGGGATAGAACGGGTGCTGGAAGCTGGAGCACACCAGCACTTCGGGCCGATCTTTGAAGATGTCTACGGTACCGTTACCGTGATGCACGTCGAAATCGAGGATGGCGACATGCGTCACCCCCGGATCCGCTAACGCGGTGACGGCGCCAAGTGCCACATTGTTGTATATGCAGAATCCCATGGCCCCGCCGGCTTCGGCGTGATGTCCCGGCGGACGAACGGCGCAGAAGGCGCGCCTGGCCTCGCCTTTCAGCACGGCCTGTACCGCGTCGGCTACAGCGCCGGCTGCCAGAGCGGCCGCGTGAAGGCTCGGGGGACCTATGGCGGTATCCGGATCCAGGGCCACCAGACCGCGCTCCGGGGCCAGCTGAGTCAGGGTCTGCAGGTAGTCGATCCGATGAATCTGAGCCAGCGTCGTCGTATCCGCCGCGGTGGGTTCACGGACTTCGAGTTCGGACATCAAGCCGGTTGCCTCAAGGTGCTCGAGCACCGCCAGCAACCGGTCCGGTCGTTCCGGATGGCCGGGTGTCATCTCATGCTCGAGGCATTTTGCATGGGTAAACAGCAGCATTGATGATCTGGTCGACGTGCGCCTGCGATTCCGCATCCCTGACGGTTGGGGGTTAGTATATCCGAGGACCGCCCGGTACCGGCGTTCAACCGCCATGGTGCGACGACCGGATTCGGCAGCGACCACATAAATTGCAGGAGCATAAATGAGTGACGTGGAATTCGGTATAGGGCTGCGCCGACTGGACAGCGTAGCGGCAGATGCCCGCGACGCGGAAGCGCTGGGTTACGAATTCGTCTCCACCGGCGAGCACGTGTTTTTCTACGGGCCAATTGGCAACGGGCTGATCTCTCTGGCCGCCGCAGCCGGCGCCACCAGCCGGATAAAGCTGATGAGCACCATTACGCTGGTGCCCCTGTATCCCGCTGCGTTGCTTGCCAAGCAGGTCGCCGCGCTGGACATCGTTTCCAACGGACGCTTCAACCTCGGGGTCGGAGTCGGCGGAGAGTACCCGAAGGAGTTCGAAGCCTGCGGGGTTCCCGTCGGCGAGCGGGGCGCGCGGACCAACGAGTCGCTGGAAGTGATGCGACGCCTCTGGGCGGAAGACGAGGTCTCGTTTCAAGGGCGATTTAACACGCTGAACGCGGTAACGCTAAGTCCGAAGCCAACGCAGAGGCCCTGTCCTCCGATATGGATATCGGGGCGAAGCGAGGCGGCCATGCGTCGCTGCGCCCATTATGGAACGGGCTGGCTACCCTACATGTATACGCCGGAAAAGCTAGCGGACAGCCTCGTTGCGATTCGCGGCTACGCCAGCGAGCTCGGGCGGGAAGAACCCGTCAAACCTGGTCTGTTCATCTTCTTTGCGGTTCACGAGGACCGGGCGCAGGCCATTCGGATGGCCTCTGACCGCTTGTCCGTGCAGTACAACCAGGACTTCTCGAAGCTCGTTGGGCGTTACGCACTGGCTGGAAACCCCCAGGATTGCATAGGCCGGCTTCAGGAATACATGGATGCGGGAGCGGGCACCATCATGCTGAACTCCGCCTGTCCCGGCGATTACATGGTCGAAAATGAGCGCCTGCTGGCGGCCGAGGTTCTGCCCGCGCTGCGTAGCCGATGATCTGCCTGCGGTTTTACCGGATCGCCAGAAGACCGGTCTAGCGCTGGGACTGGGCCAGGCTGGGTGCCTGGGTGAGGAGGGTTTTGAACTGGTCCAACGACACCGGCGGAGAAAACAGGTACCCCTGAATGTCTGTGCAGCCGGCTTTCGCCAGCGTGCGCTGCTGTGAGTCGCGCTCGACACCGACGGCGACCACGCGCAGCTCAAAACGCTGCCCCAGCTGGCAGATCTGTGATACCAGCTCGGCGGCCTGCGGATCGGTCTCCATCCGGCGGATTACCGACCGATCGATTTTCAAGGTGTCGACCGGGCAGCGCAGTAGTTTGCTAGCATCGATCAGCGAGCCGCCCAGATTATCCAAGGCGAATTGGACGCCCCAGTCGCGCAGCTGATAGAGCTGTTCTCGATGGTCGTCCACCAGCGCGAGCATGGCGTCGTGGGGCAGCTCCAGTTCCAGCATTGCCGGATCGAACCAGCGCTCCGTCCGGTAGCGGCCGATGCGCTCCACGATTGCGCCATTGTGAAACTGCTGGGGTGAGATGTTGATTCCCAACCAAAAGGGCTCCAGCAGGTGCTCGAACCAGGTGGCGGCTTCGCGACAGGCGTTGTCCAGCACCCAGTCGCCGATGCGCGCCATGTGGCCCCGCTGCTCGGCTACGGGTATGAACTGGTCTGGCGCCAGCTCGCCTATTTCCATGCCCTGCCACCGCAACAGCGCTTCGGCGCCGGTCAAGCGTTCGCCATCGATGGTTGCCTGGGGCTGCAGCACCAGCGAGAACTCGTCCCTCGCCAGCGCGCCTGGAAGCCGTCTGGACAGGATGGCGTCGGCCGGCCCCTGGGCCCGATTGCCGCCGCTGTCCACGGCTCGGCGCATGGCGCGCCAGGCATCCGACCAGAGTCGTTGGGGTTCGATGAACAGGGCTTCGAAGTTGCTGCCGATGCTCACCGTGATGTGCAGCTCGCCACCGCGGAAACGCAGTGGGCTGCGCAGGGTGGTCACCAGAGCTTCTGCCGAGCGTGTGGTGTCGGCTTCGGTGAAGTCCGGCAGCGCGACGATG
>JAHEEG010000124.1 GCA_024640825.1 Gammaproteobacteria bacterium | reverse complement strand
ACAGAGACTCGGCAGCAACGCGTCAAGCGTTTCCTCTTCGAGACCGCGAATCAGCTTGAATTCAGAAAGATGAACCGCTGGAGCGTCGGCCGTCCGATACGGATCGTCCAGCAACAGATATTCGCCGTCCTCCGCGCCGAATCCAGTTATTTCCTGATCCGCGTCCACCCAGTCTTTCCAGGCGTCGGCGATGGACTCCGGCTGGCTACTGTTGCGCAGCAAAACCTTGAAGCGCGCCAGATTCCGCTCAGACTCTTCACCTGCAAGGCTGTTGAGATTGAAACAGCCGTTCAGATCCCGTACCTGAATCTCCATGAGCCCATTCTCGATCACCAGGGGGGCTATCGGCTGAGCCCATTGCTCCAGCAGCGTGTCACGGCTGTTGTCCCCCTCGAGCCACTCCTGATACAGAAGCTGCCTGGCGAGCGCTTCTGCGCCAAGCGCGTACGAGAGCGCCTGGTCGGAGGTGAAAAAGAACCGTGCCTGGGCGATCACAAGGGTGTGCCGCCCCACCAGCTGCCAGGCGATGGCGCCCAGCAGGGCAACGATCAGCAGAACACTGAGCAACACGACGCCTTGTTGCGGCTGTGCAGTATTGCCGCGCATCAGGCTGGCACCGGCCACAGCCGTTCCACCGTGCCGAACGGTGACACATCGATACGCATTAGAATCCCCGCGAGACGGCGATCAGGGTCGTTGGGGTCCGCCCCGGCCTGAGGCCAGAAGCTGTATTCATTGCCGGATGCGTCCACAGCGAAAAATTCGATCTGGGTCACTTCAGTCAGCAGAGACTGCAACTTGGGTTCGGAATCCGGGGCCCGATCCAGAACTGTCCAGTAGGCACGGTACAGATCGCCGTCCTCGGTAAGATATCTTACTCTCTGGACTTCAGCTCGGCGTGCAGCAAAGGGATTGCGCCAACCGAGTCGGGTGAACTCCATCAAGCCATCCGCCCCTATCAGCATAGGTTCCGCGACGTCACCGAGCTGATCGCGAACCCGACGATTCGACAGCTGCAGCATGTCCCGCTGGATAATCTGCATAGCCCGCTGTACTTCCACCAGCCGATTACCTCGCTCACTCAGCACCGCCTGGTTATCAATAACCCGGCTGACAATCTGGCTGGCAATGACGCCCAATAGCGCGAAGACGCCAAACACCACCAGCATTTCTATCAGCGTGAACCCTTCGCTGCGCACGCCAGCCGTATGTCGTTTGGAATCCGGTTGCATCAGTAACGCCCTATGAATGCGATGACCTGATCGACGAAGCGTTCGTCTTCTTGTTCCGTTACCTCAGCGACCGCCACCTCGACCCGTCTGAGCCAGGGGTGGCTGGTTTCTTCAATCGAAATTTCCAGCAGCCATTCCCGGTCTCCCATGAGCACTCGCTCTTTCTCGCGACCGGTGGGCAGTACCTGATCGACCCCGCGTTGGGTAATTCGCATGCGGTTTACGTGGTTTTCGGCAACCCAATGCGCGACCGTGCGCCGCTCAATGCCGTAGGTCTGGTTGACGATGTCGCCTACCCGGGATGTCACCGCAAAGCCAAGCACAGCGAAGACCACCAGGGCGACCAGTACTTCTACCAGGGTGAAACCAGCGACGTTCATCAGCCTTCTTCTCTTTGTGCGTCTACCCGGGACAGCCCGTCGGAGGAAAGCGTCCAGGGCACTGACTCCCAGCCAGGTTCCATGGTAACCGTGAAGGGAGTCACCTCTCCGCTGGAAAAGAGGATGATTCTTGGCAGCCCCTCCCGTTCCGCCTCCGAAAGCTGATCAAGCCCTTCAGATTCCACGCTAAGCTCAAGGTTTTCGGGCAGCTCGACACCTGAAAAAGGGCGTCCGACCTTCTCTACCCAGAGCGCCTGCTCCGGGTCGAACTCGGCAAAGCGGATGGCGTCCGGTTCCACGTAGACGCCCCATTCTCGATTGCGCTGCAGCGCATACTGTCGCGCCAGTTCAATCTGGTAGGCGAGCTGCTCCGCCGCACCGCGCAGCCTCTGTTCCTGATCAGCGCCAGTAAAGCCCAGAATCACTGTGCCGGTAAGGATAGCCACCATAGCGACGACCACCAGCAGCTCCAGCAATGTGAAGCCGCCAGATACTCCGCGTTCAGAGATCCTCGAAGCGAATGTCGGCATTCAGACCTTCGCCCCCTTCCGACCCGTCAGCGCCCAGCGAAAACAGCGTGAAGCCTTCTGCGCCGCGTTCGTAGACGTAGGGAGAACCCCAGGGGTCGGTTGGCAACTTCTTGATGTAGCCGTCGGGATTGTAGTTCTTGGGTTCCGGAAAACCCGTAGGTTGGCTAACCAGGGCTTCCAATCCCTGATCCGTGGATGGATATTGATAGTTGTCGAGTCGGTAGATATCGAGGGCGTTAGCCAGGCTGCGCAGATCGCTCTCGGCTGCTGTGATTCGGGCCTGATCTGGACGGCCAAGCAGGTTGGGGACGATAACGGCACCCAGGATGCCGATAATCACCACCACTACTAGGATCTCGATGAGGGTAAATCCCTCCTGATTCGGGGTTCTAATACTGTACTTCATGGTCTGTCCATAAACGGGAAAGCTGATTCGGGCGCCTGACGGTGAATTTCCGGTGTCATGTTTAATGCTAGCCTATTTCTCGCAAAATCGGCCCGCTGGGGCTTTGCGGGGCGGCGTCTACTCGCAATCCCGGGGGCGTCAAACCAGCTGATTCATGTTCAGAATGGGCAACAGCACGGCAATCACGATGAACATCACAAGACCGCCCATGACGACAAGCATGAGCGGTTCGAAAAGGCGTACCAGAGTCGTGACTACCCGCTCTACTTCGCCCTGCTGATAGACGGCGACTTTGTCCAGCATGGCATCGAGCTCGCCACTGGCCTCGCCACTGGCAACCATGTGCAGCAGCATTGGCGGGAAATAGCCTACGCCCTCCAGTGCGGCCCGCAGGCTAGAGCCTTCGCTGACCCGCTGTGTGGCATCCGACAGTCGCCGCTGCAACCAGCGGTTAGAAACCACCTCCGCCGCAATGCTCATGCCTTCCACCAGGGGCACGCCGCTGCTGGTGAGGATGCTCAGCGTATTGGCGTACCGGGCCGCATTGCTCGACCGACCGATACGGCTCAACAGCGGCAGCGACAGTTTTTGCCGATCCCAGCTCAGCCGGATACCTGGCTGCGCCAGCAGCCAGCGGACGCCTGTAACCGCCGCTACGAGCGTCAGGCCCATTAGCCACCAGTAATCGCGGGTTATTTCGGAAGCGCCAATGAGAAAACGGGTGGACCAGGGCAAGGTCTGACCCATGTTCTCCAGCACCCCAACCATATCGGGAACTACGTAAACCATCAGCGCACCAACGATGCCGAACGCCAGCAGCGTGAGCACCAGCGGGTAGAGCATGGCCATCTCAACGTCTCGGCGAGACTCGAACTGTCGTTCCTGGTAGTCGGCAAGATTGTCTAGAACTTTGTCTAAATGTCCCGATTGCTCGCCGGCAGCAACTGTTGAGCGGTACATGCCATTGAAGCTGGAAGGGTAGTCGGTGAAGCTGCTGGCTAGAGAATGGCCTTCCAGGACCTTGCTGCGGATGCCCATGATCAGCGACCGAACGTGTTGCTTTTCGGATTGCTGAGCCACTGCCTGCAAGGCCTCCTCCACAGGCAGGCTGGCGGCGATGAGAGTAGCGAGCTGACGGGTGAAAAGGACGCGATCGAGCGGACCAAGTCGACGCCCGAATTTGAACCCCGAGAAACCTGACGAACCCGTCGCGTTCGTCCTGCGCTCCGACGCAGTGTCCACGCTGAGGGGCACCAGACCCTGATCGCGCAGCAGCTGCCGAGTATGGCGCACACTGTCCGCTTCCAGAACGCCCTTTTTGTGGCGGCCCCGCTGGTCTAGCGCGGCGTATTCAAATGCGGCCACTGCGCGCTATTCCTCCAGAGTAACCCGGAAGACTTCCTGCACCGTGCTTACGCCGGTGAGTACTTTCTCGCGGCCATCGTCTCGTATACCCGGCGATTTGCGGCGGGCATAGCCACTGATCTCGTGTTCGGATGCCCGATCATGAATCAACTGACGCATGGTGTCGTCGATGTTGATCAGCTCGTAGATGCCGGTCCGACCCCGATAGCCCGACTGCTGGCACTGCTCGCAGCCGCTCGGCTCGTAGATGGTTGCGGAAGGGGCCCGCAGGAACTGCAGCTCGGTGCTGTTCGCGGGCCTTGGCGTCTTGCATTCCGGGCACAGCACTCGAACCAGCCGCTGCGCCAGTACGCCTACGAGGCTGGACGACAGCAGAAAGGGTTCTACGCCCATATCGATGAGTCGGGTTACCGCCCCCACTGCCGTATTCGTGTGCAGAGTGGACATCACCAGATGTCCCGTGAGACTCGCCTGCACAGCAATCTCGGCCGTTTCAAGGTCGCGAATCTCCCCGACCATCACCACATCCGGGTCTTGCCGCAGGATGGCCCGCAGCCCCCGGGCAAAGGTCATGTCTGCTTTGGTATTGACCTGGGTCTGGCCAATACCGGGCAGGTTGTATTCGATGGGGTCTTCCACAGTCAGAATGTTGATGGTGGCGGTGCTGAGTTCCGCCAGAGACGCATAAAGCGTGGTGGTCTTACCGGAACCAGTCGGTCCGGTAACCAGAAATATGCCGTGTGGCCGATTGACCATCTCTCTGAGCCTGTCCAGAGTCGCGGGGTCCATACCGAGATTTTCCAGATTGAGGCGTCCCGCCTGCTTGTCCAGCAGTCGCAATACCACCCGCTCGCCGTTGCTTGACGGCATGGTCGATACTCGAACGTCGACTTCCCTCCCGCCGATGCGAAGAGAAATGCGCCCGTCCTGCGGGATCCGCTTCTCGGCAATGTCCAGCCTGGCCATGACTTTGATCCGCGAGACAAGCAGCGCCGCAAGCTGCCTTTTCGGCCGGACCACTTCCCGCATGACGCCATCGACCCGAAAACGAACCACCAGATCCTTCTCAAAGGTCTCAATATGGATATCGGAAGCGTTTTCGCGGATGGCCTCGGCCAGCAGCGCGTTTATCAGGCGGATAATAGGCGCATCGTCCTCCTGTTCCAGAAGGTCTTCTGTTTCCGGCACCGATTCGGCGAGGCTGGCGAGATCTAGCTCGTCACCCATGTCCTCGACCATTTGCCGCGCTGCAGAGCTGTCACGAGCGTAGGTTCCCGAGACCAGGTTCTCGAACTCTTCGCCGGAGACGAGCCGCACCTGCAAGGGACGCTGCGCGAAACGCTTGATCTCTGCAAGCGTACTCAGCTCTGGCTGGACCTTGCACGCCACCATCGCCTTGCCGTCGTCTGTTGACTCGTTCAATAACACCACGCCGAAACGGCGTGCGAAGGCAAAGGGCAGTAGACCTGCAGCGGCCTGCTCTTCCATCAGTTCTTCGGGGGGCGGATCCTGGGCGAGTTCACTCATGAAGACCTTTGATTGTGCGCCTTGCATCTATTAAATGATAGCAGCCGAATTCTCAAAAGACCTACGGCAAGGGCTGGATGTGCAGATTTCTGTCGGGCGCAGAAGGGACAATTTGATTACCATAATGCGGCCATTATGCATGGGGAAGCGCCTTTGGAATTCGTCGGCAGTCACATTCTGTCCGTTGATCAGTTCGATCGAGGGTCAATACAGCGTATTTTTGACGTCGCTGATGATATGGCCCCCTATGCCCATCGGGAGCGCATAACCCGGGTCCTGGAAGGGGCTATCCTGTCCAACATGTTTTTCGAGCCCAGCACGCGTACCCGCATATCTTTCGGCTGCGCGTTCAACATGCTTGGCGGAGAGGTGCGGGAGACCACCGAGGTAAAGGCGTCAGCTCTGGCCAAGGGTGAATCACTGACTGACACCGCACGGGTGCTTTCTGGCTACAGCGACGTGATCGTGATGCGGCATCCAGAAGCAGGTTCGGTCGGAGAGTTCGCCAGCACCAGCCGGGTACCGGTTCTCAATGCCGGTGACGGGCCCAATGAACATCCCACCCAGGCGCTGCTGGATCTTTATACCATCCGCAAGGAAATGGAGAGCCGCGGCCGCGGAATGGACTACCTCAGGATAGCGCTTATAGGAGACCTCAAATACGGCCGGGCGGTGCACTCACTGTGCAAGCTGCTGGCCTTGTACGAGCGCGTGCACTACAAGCTGATAGCTCCGCCCGAGCTCGGCCTGCAGGAAGAGACCATCGAAGATCTGCGCGAAGCTGGCCATCAGGTGAGTCTCCACCACCAGATGGAATCCGGTATCGACCATGTCGATATCGTCTACGTCACCCGAACACAGGAGGAAAGATTTCCCAACCAGGCTGAAGCGGACAAGTATCGCGGATTGTTTCGACTGAATCAGGCGATCTACACCCAGCATTGCGAACCGAATACGGTAATCATGCATCCGCTGCCGAGGGATTCTCGGGCCATGGCTCAGGAGCTTGACGATGACCTCATCGAGAATCCGAATCTCGCCATTTTTCGCCAGACAGACAACGGCGTACTGGTGAGAATGGCATTGTTCGCGCTGGTGCTGGACGTGGCTGACCAGGTACACAACCACGCAAAGCCGGTGACCTGGTACACAGCTAGGCGATTTGCCAGGCGCGACTAGGCCTCGGAGCTGCTCGACCAACCCTATAGCGCCGAGCGCTTACGCATCGCTCAGTCGATGTCCGGCATCCGGGAACCCCAGGCCTTGGGGACGGTCTTGAAGCCGCGGCATTGCGCCAGGAATCGCGTCGCCTGATTCCAGGCTTTGTCAGCACCCAGGCGCTTCACGGAAAATTCCCGTACGTGGGACTTGCCTTCGATTTGCACCTGAACGCGGAAGGCGGCTGACGGGCGGCGCACCACGTTTATCCCACGGACGCCGGTGCTATGCCCGGCATCGGTCTCGGCGCTGCGAATACGCTTAGAGCGCGCGCGTGCCTGCTGTGCTTTCCAATCCTCGTCCAGCGCCCTGGCTTCTTTTCGCGCCTGGCGTTGCTGGGTTTTGTTCAGACCGATAAGGCTGTAATAGTGCTGATGTAGCTCGCCATCGATGCTGCGAGCCACGCGCAACAACTGGCCGCCATTCAGTTCGTAAACTGCCACAAAACACTCCTGTGGTGGGGATTCAGCCTGACGCGGCTCGCCGCGCCAGGGTCAAAACGTTCAAACCGCAAGTTGGCTGCTGAAACAGCTTGGCTGCCAGAACAGGTAGGCCGCTAAATCTGCGCTTCCAGTTCCGGCAACGCCTGGAACAGGTCAGCTACCAGACCGTAGTCAGCCACCTGAAATATGGGAGCGTCTTCGTCCTTGTTAATAGCGACTATTATCTTGCTGTCTTTCATTCCGGCAAGATGCTGTATGGCACCGGAAATCCCAACCGCGATGTAGAGATCGGGCGCAACGATTTTTCCGGTCTGACCGACCTGCATATCATTGGGCACGAAGCCTGCGTCTACAGCTGCCCGCGAGGCACCAATGGCCGCGCCCAGCTTGTCCGCGATGCCTTCCAGAAGTTTGAAGTTGTCACCATTCTGCATGCCGCGCCCACCGGAGATGATGATGCTGGCGGCGGTCAGCTCGGGACGCTCGCTCTTGGCGATCTCTTCCTTGATAAAGCTGGACATGCCAGCGTCGTGGACGCTGTCAACTGCCTCAACGCTGGCCGACCCACCTTCCGCAGGAACTGGATCGTAAGCGGTTCCCCGGACGGAGATGACCTTCTTGGGATCGTTGGAGCGGACGGTGGCGATAGCATTGCCGGCATAGATCGGGCGTTTGAAGGTATCCTCGCTCACCACTTCCATGATGTCGGAAATCTGCGCCACGTCCAACGCGGCAGCGACGCGGGGGAGGAAATTTTTGCCGACTGCCGTGTGCGGGGTGACAATGTGGGTGTAATTGGCCGCCAACTCCGTAACGAGCATTGCGAGGTTCTCGGGCAGCCCGTGGCCATAGGCGGCGTTGTCTGCCACCAGCACCCGGCTTATCCCGGCAACCTTGGCAGCGGCGTCCCCGACACTCCCGCAGTTGTCACCGGCAACCAGAATGTCCACATCCCCACCTACGGCAACCGCTGCAGCGACCGCGACTCGCGTCGCCGGTTTCAGTTCGGCGTTATCGTGTTCAGCTACGACCAGAATGCTCATGAGATCACCTTCGCTTCGTTCTTCAGTTTGTCTACCAGCTCTTCTACGCTCTCGACCTTGATACCCGCCTGGCGTTCAGCAGGTGGTTCTACGGAAAGCACTTCAAGGCGCGGGGTGACGTCCACGCCCAGTTCCTCTGGGGTAACAGTGTCCATCGGTTTCTTCTTCGCCTTCATAATATTGGGCAATGAGGCGTAACGCGGCTCGTTGAGGCGCAGGTCGGTGGTGATGACCGCCGGAAGGGTCACTGAGATCGTCTGCAGACCGCCATCGATCTCCCTGACGACCTCCAGCTTGCCATCCTGAACCTGCACTTCCGAGGCAAAGGTTGCCTGGGGCATGCCGCTGAGCGCTGCAAACATCTGCCCGGTCTGGCAGTTGTCGCCGTCGATGCTCTGCTTGCCAAAGATAACGATATCCGCCTGTTCCTTATCCTGTAACGCTTTCAGCGCCTTGGCGATTCCCAGAGGCTGCACGTCAAGATCGGTCTCAATCAGCACTGCCCGGTCTGCCCCCAGAGCGAGGCAGGTACGCAGTTGTTCCTGGCAAGATTTCCCGCCCACGGAAACCGCCACAACCTCGGTTGCCGAACCGGCCTCTTTCAGGCGGACAGCTTCCTCGATGCCGATCTCGCAGAATGGATTTACGGACATTTTGACGTTGTTCAGATCTACGCCGCTGTTGTCCGGTCTAACACGAACTTTCACGTTGTAGTCCACTACTCGTTTGACGGGAACCAGTACCTTCATGAGTGCCTCGAACGAATCGGATTATCGGAAGTAACTCTTGTCGTCGCAGAATGCGGTATTACCCTGTCTGAGCGGCGCCGGTAACGACGACGATCCCGACGCGCAAAACAAACGGGCCCCGTCACGCGGAACGGCCGCCCGTTGCCCCATTTGTGGGGGCGCGTATTCTCTCTTGCACCCTTGAAGAGGTCAACCTCTCAGCATACGGCTCTCGGAAATCCCTTACAAAGACCAACGATTTTCACCTGGTGATCAAATACCCGAGTCTGCGGGCCTTTCGGAAGCTGGAAAAACTGCTTCGAGGACTTTACTGCTTTGGTATACTTGCCCACCTTCCCTTGATGTTTGGAGATTGCGCGTGGAGCGGGAATCCATGGAGTTTGATGTGGTCATCGTCGGCGGTGGTCCGAGCGGTCTAGCCACGGCCTGTCGGCTTATGCAGCTGGCAGAGAGGCAGGGTAAGGAAATTTCGGTTTGCCTGGTCGAAAAAGGCTCGGAAATTGGCGCTCACATTCTTTCCGGCGCCGTGTTTGAGCCTACCGCGCTGAACGAGCTATTCCCCGATTGGCGCGAGCGTGGCGCACCGCTGAAAAACCCGGTAACCCAGGACGAAGTCTACTACCTGGTGAATGACACCAATCGCATAAAGGTTCCCAACTTTTTCGTGCCCAAGGAGACCCACAATCTGGGCAACTATGCTTTGTCTCTGGGCAACCTGTGCCGTTGGCTCGGCGAGCAGGCAGAGGCCATGGGCGTGAACATCTTCCCTGGCTTCGCAGCGTCTGAAGTACTCTACAACGAAGACGGCAGCGTGAAAGGCGTAGCGACCGGCGATATGGGCGTGGGGGCCACCGGCGAGCAGAAGGGTACCTACACTCCCGGCTACGAGCTTCACGCCAGATATACGGTGTTTGCCGAAGGCTGCCGCGGCCACCTCGGCAAGCAGCTGATTGCAAAGTTCAATCTCAATGAGGAAGCCGGAACCCAGCATTACGCCATCGGCTTGAAGGAACTTTGGGACGTAGATCCAGAAAAACACGTCCCCGGCAAAGTCGTCCACACGGTCGGCTGGCCCCTGGGGCACCTGCCCAGCGCATCTACCGGTGGCTCGTTTTTATATCACCTGGAGAACAACCAGGTGGCCTTGGGCCTGATCGTCGATCTCAGCTACAGCAATCCCCACCTCAGCCCTTTCGACGAGTTCCAGCGCTGGAAACACCATCCTCTTGTCGCAAACACCCTGGCGGGCGGCAAGCGTGTTTCATACGGAGCCAGAGCCATCGTAAAAGGTGGTATACAGGCCCTGCCAAAGCTGGCGGTACCCGGCGCGCTCCTGGTCGGTGACGACGCCGGCTTTCTGAATGTGCTGAAGATCAAGGGCAGTCACACGGCCATGAAGTCGGGAATGCTTGCCGCGGAAACTCTATTTGCCGCATTGCAGGCACCTGATGAAAGCGGCGTGGAGCTGGACGCTTTTCAAAAGGCCTTCGAGGATTCATGGCTGCATGACGAGCTGGTGCGATCACGCAACGTCGGCCCGGCCCTGCACAAGCTGGGCGTGTTGGGAGGCTCCGCCTACGCGTTTGCCGACCAGTTCCTGCTGCGCGGCAATGCCCCGTACACGCTCACGGATTCGAAGCCGGATTACGCCACCCTAAAGCCGGCAGCTAAAAGCAAGCCCATCACGTACCCCAAGCCGGACGGGGTGCTTTCGTTCGACAAATTGTCTTCGGTCTTCCTGTCCAATACCTATCACGAGGAGGATCAGCCCTGCCATCTGACGCTGGCCGATCCCGCTATCCCGATCCGCGACAACCTGCCGCTTTATGACGAGCCAGCCCAGCGATACTGTCCCGCGGGCGTATACGAAGTCGTGGAAGAGGACGGTAAGCAGCGTTTTCAGATCAACGCGCAGAACTGCGTTCACTGCAAGACCTGCGACATCAAGGATCCCGCTCAGAACATCACCTGGGTAGTTCCCGAGGGAACGGGTGGTCCGAACTATCCGAATATGTAGATTCGCCGCCTCGCCAGACATACGTTTGATCTCTGGACTGCCTCGTCAGCTGAATGCAAATTCGCTGACCTGGCGTCGGCGCTCCGCGCTCCCCGTGGTCGGCAAAGTTGCCCCGCTAAAATAGCGGGTCAATTCGC
>JAHEEG010000123.1 GCA_024640825.1 Gammaproteobacteria bacterium | reverse complement strand
ATCCGGTGACGTCGCCAACAATCCGAAGGATTCCATCGTGAGTGCGGCCACAGCGACAGGTTTGTCGCTGTCTGTGGGAGTCGTTGCCTGGGCGATGCGGACCGGTGCCCTGCTATCCGGGGTCTTCGCGGCGAGACCGATCTGGCAAGGCTTCGACCCTTTGCCAGTGCTACGCCGCAACGACGAAGACGAGAAACCAGACAGCGCTGGCCAGGCTTCCCGACTACCCGACACCGATCTCCTAGGAGAACGTTTTGATCGCTAACGAGCGAAAACCCAGGCACTGCCGATGAAAAAACTATCTCCCATACACCGCCTGAGCCTGTCGCTTACCCTCCTGGTTCTCAGCGTGATGTTTACATCTGAGTTCCTGGGCCTGGTGCCGAGCCGCAGTGACGATCTCAACCGCGCACAGGTGTTCGTCGCGGAGTCCCTCGCCGTACAGGTTTCGGCGATCGCCAGTCGTAGCGAAATTCCTTTGGTCAGACATGTGCTGAACGAGTTCGTCGAGCGCAACGACCGAGTCCTGTCCGCGGCATACCGAAAAGCAACCGGGACCATAATCGCAAGTGCCGGGGACCACGACGAACTGTGGAGCCCCGAAAATCCGGCGGCCGCCACGCCGACCCATGTGGCTGTGCCAATCTATCGCAACGGGGGCCCATGGGGCCAGGTGGAGGTTCGTTTCCGTTCGATATGGGCATCCGGGCTGACGGGAATTTTTACTGATACCTCGGTCGGCCTGTTTTTGTTTGCAAGCAGCGCCTGCTTCCTGCTGTTCGGATTTCTTCTCCGCCGGGCCCTAACCGAGTTGAATCCATCCCGAGCCGTGCCCGACCGGGTTCGCGCGGCTTTCGACGTGCTGGCAGAAGGCGTCATCATCCTGGACGCTGAGCAGCGGATCGTTCTCGCGAATGAATCGATCGCGGCGAGTCTCGACATCACGGCTTCCGACCTTGTAGGCAAGCGGGCCTCCAACCTTCCCTGGCTCAGGAAGACGGAGCAGGAGATAGAGTTTCCATGGGAGCAAGCGCAGAATCGGAACCAGCGAATCGTCGGGGCGCGCCTGGAGCTCAAAGACAAATCCGGCCAAACACACACCTTCATGATCAACTGCGGCCCGATCCTGGACAGCGACGGCTCCGTACGCGGCGCCCTAGCCACTTTCGATGATATGTCCGACGTAGAGCGCAAGAACCGGGAACTGAACAGGACCCTCGGCGCGCTGCAGAAGTCCCGCGAGAAGATCAGTCGAAAAAATAAGGAATTAGAAACACTCGCCCGCATCGATCCGTTGACCGGCTGTCGTAATCGCCGGTCTCTCTTCGAGAAATTCGACACCGTGTTCGATGAGACCTTGAAAAATGGTGCCCAACTTACCTGCTTCATGGTCGATATCGATCACTTTAAGAGGATAAACGACCGATACGGTCATGCAGTTGGTGATCAGGTCATCAGGTCTGTCGGTGAGGTTCTGATGAGAAACTCGCGCAGCGAGGATATCGTCGGCCGCTACGGAGGCGAGGAGTTCTGCGTGGTGAGCCCGAATCTGACACCGGACGTGGAAAGAGAGTTCGGGGAACGGCTGCGCCGTGCAATTTCCGTGATTGGAAACAGTCCTGATGCGGCGTTTCCAATCATGCACATCACCGCAAGCATAGGATTCGCGACTCTTACACCATCAGTGTCCTCTAGCCTGGAACTGGTAAACCAGGCCGACAGCGCGCTCTACCTAGCCAAGGAAAGCGGCAGGAATCGAATTTCCCGATACGATTCGGATACCAACGCGGCCGAAGCGTTGCCATCGCCCTACGCAGAAGACGACAACGTCACCTACCTGACTACTGCCAAGCCGGCGTCGCAACAGCTCCCGAAAGATCAGGTCCTGGACGATGATGCTCATGTCGCGGAGCTGACCCAGAAGGTCAGGGCGCTGGAAGATCTCGCTGTCAAGCGCGCCGACGAGATCTGGCATCGCTCGCTGCACGACAGCCTCACCGGCCTGCCAAACCGCGTGTTGTTGCTCGATCGCGCGACTCAGGATATCAAACGCTTCTCCCGTTATGGCGATGTCGTTGCCGCTTTGTCCATTGAGATAGAAACCTTCCAGCGCATCAACGACACGCTGGGCCACGACGCGGCGGACGAACTGATTCAAGAGGTGACAGCCCGGCTGAGTACCGTTGTGCGAAATACCGATACGCTGAGCCTGATGGCTCCGCCCAACGGATCGACGCTTTCAAGAATCGGCAGCAACGAGTTTGTGATCCTGCTAAGTGAACTGTCGAACAGTGACGTGGTAATGCAGATCGTCAGCCGCACTCGGGAAGTACTGTCGACGCCGTTCGATCTGAGGGGTGGAGAGATACTGTTTTCCGGAAACATCGGTATCAGCATCTTCCCCGACGACGCGATGGACGCGAATTCGCTCCTGAAGAATGCGGCCACGGCACGAGGACATGCAAGAGCACAGGGCCGCAGGCTGAACGTGGCTTTCTTCTCAGAGGAAATACAGAAGACTTCTACCAAGCAGCTGCAGCTGGAGGCTTTCCTTCACAAGGCGATCGACGAAGACGAGTTCTCTCTCGTTTACCAGCCGAAGATGGATGTTAATAGCGGCCGGCTATCCGGGGTGGAGGCGTTGCTGCGGTGGCAAAATTCAACTATCGGTAACGTCTCTCCGATGGAATTCATTCCGGTGGCGGAGCGATCGGGGCTCATGCCGAAGATCTCCATGTGGGTACTGAAAACTATCTGCAATCAGCTGAGGGCATGGCAACCTCTGAACATAGACGGAATTAGGGTCGCTCTGAACATTTCGCCGGTGGAGCTTCGCGACCCCCGTCTGGCATTCCAGATCCTTCAGGTTTTAGAAGATGAGGAAATCTCGCCCAGCTTGCTTGAGATCGAGATTACCGAAACGGCGGTGATCGAAAATATGGATACCGCCGTAAAAACGCTTCAGTTGCTCCGAGACAACGGGGTAGCGTTGGCGATCGACGATTTTGGAACTGGTTATTCCTCGCTGAGCCATCTGACCTCGTTGCCGCTCAACGTCATTAAAATAGATGGGTGCTTCATGCGAGATCTGGAGGTCAATGAGAACAACCAGGCCATTGTTCAGGCGATAATCGCCATGGCGAACACTGCTGGCCTCCGGGTTGTTGCGGAAGGTATAGAGACCGAGGCGGAGCTCGCTGTGGTACGTGAGCTTGGTTGTCATGAGGTTCAGGGATATCTCCTCGGCAAGCCGCTGCGACCCTCTGAATTGACCAAGCTGATCATCGCCGATGCCAACAAGCAAGTTGCGTCGGCATCTCGAGCAGCGGGCCTGCTGGGCCGGTGGCGTCATCGCCAGTCCGGAGACCAAACACCCCGTAAGCGCGCGCCCTGACAGAGTCCAAACAGGGCGCTCCCTGGCCGGATTATTTACTCCGTGTCATGCGGGTCCCAACGATTTCGTTGTAACTTCCCATTGTTGCAGGTGACTATGTTCGCTTTGTGAACTGGCCAATCAGGCGCGTGGGTTTCTGCGCTGCGTATCGGCGACGTAGTCGTGTTTGGCCCCATCCAGGAGCGCGGCGAGCCCTTTCTGGAAGTCGCCGGCCACCATTGTCTCGGCCTCTGCCAGAATTTCTACCCGTTCGCCGTGTGCGAGCGGTCCTTCCCATACGGACTTCAGGCACTGCTTGGTCCAGCGCAGGGAATGGGGCGAGCATAGACGCAACCGGTCGAGCACTTTTTCGACATGGGACCGGAGAGCCGCCTCGTCGGCGAAGGACCGCGTCACCAGCCCATACGCTTCTGCGGCCTGGCCGTCGATCGCCTCGCCTAGCAGCAGGAATTCCTGTGCCTTGCGAAAGGGCATGAGGCGGGGCGTCAGTTGCGTGCCGCCCCAGGCGGCGACAAACCCTAGCGTCACCTCCGGTAAACTGAACCGAGCCGAGTCGAGACAATACAGAAGGTCTGAGCGCAGCAGCAGTTCCAGGCCGCCGCCCAGTGCCCCGCCCCGCGCGATCCCGATGACCGGTACGGGCAGGTCGGCAATGCGGCGGCCCAGGGCCTGCCCCTTCTCCACCAGATGCTCGAAGTCTGCTCTCGACAGATCGGCGAGAGACGGTTTGAGCTCCGTGATGGCCACGGCGCCCGCATGGAATCCGTTGCCGGCCGCGTCGACGACGATCGCCCGCACGGCATTGTCCTCTCGCGCGGCCTCGATAGCTTCCGTCATGGCCGAAAGCATCGCCACAGTCATTCCGAAATTCGACTCTGCGTTGACCTTGGTCAAAAAGGTGACGCCATCGTCGCTGTGTTCTATGCGAAGTACTTCTGCGGAGGATTCATTCATCAATTCGTAGTCCTAACTGATTCAGGAAAAGACGCAACAGTTTGATGCGCAGCCTCAATCGTTCAATCCCGCCGAGTGCGTGGCGGCATTTTCACCGGCCAGCTTACCGAACACGATGCAGGGGCCGAATGATCCGCCGCCGCCGATGTAGCGGTCGCCATGGAGGTTACCGACGGTTTCTCCGGCGGCGAACAGACCGGGAATCGGTTTCTCGTCTCTGCCCAGAACCCTGCACTCGGCGTCGATCCGCAAACCGGTCCCCGTCCAGCAGACAATCGCCGGCTTCACCTCCACACCGTAAAACGGCGGTTTGGTGATGGTCCGCATTCCCTGGGTCTTGAGGAATGCGGTATCTGTTCCCGCCTGGACGTCTGCATTGTATCGATGAACGGTGCCGGCAAGCCCGACCGCATCGACATCCATCATCTCAGCCAGCGAGTCGAGCGCGTCGGCCCTGCAGATACGGCCTTCGTCGGCCTTGCGTTTCAGGACATCGTCGACCCAATACGCTTGGGAGGAGGGGTTTGGCTTTGCGAGCCGGCGCGCGTCCTCGTCGAATACCGCCCAGGCGCTGCCCCCCTCCCGCTGAATCAGCCCGCCAAGCACGGTGTAGGGCGCTGCTTCGTTTGCGAACCTGCGGCCTTGCTTGTTCACCAGTATCAACCAGCCGGGAAGCAGGACTTCGAGGTCGCGGCTGAATCCCGGCGTTACCAGCAAGAGCCCGCGATCGTGACCTGCGATGGTCGCGCCAACCGATTCGCCGAGGTTGATGCCGTCGCCCTGCGCACCATCGGTGCCGATGTACCAGCCCCAGTCCCCGGAAGCGGCGGCCTGAGGATAGTACTTCTCGATCATTTCCGGATTGGCCCCGAACCCGCCCGTTGCCAGTATGACCGAAGCACAGGATGCCGTGTCCTGGCCGATGCTGATGCCCCGGACCCGCCCATCGGCATCCTGGAGCAACCCCGTTACCCGCGAGTCGAGAACCAGATCTACCCCTTTGTGACTGCGGAGCCCGTCGAGCACGTTCACAACTTCCTCACCGCCACCCTCCGGAGGATGTCCGCGTGGTGTCGACCCTACCCCCGAGGGATAGACGTTTTCCTTGCGGAACACCACTCCGAGGTTTCTGAGCCACTCGAAGGTCGGCGCGCTGAGATCGCAGTACCGGCGCACGACCGCTGGATCCACCAACCACTGATTCAGCGTCATGTAGTGCTCGAACATCGCGTCGGCAGTGTCGCCTGTGATTCCGGCTTCCTCCTGAGCTGAAGTTCCGGCCGCATAGAAGTGACCACCGCTCAGCCGGGATGAACCCCCAACCCGGGTGTCGCCTTCCACCACCAGCACCGACGCCCCCGCGTCAGCCGCGGCTACGGCGGCGGAAAGCCCCGCAGCACCGGACCCGATAACAATGACGTCGTAGTCTCTCTCCATGGTTGCTACTCCCCGTTAGCTATTCCCTATGAGTGAACCAAGAGAGCGTGCTCGGTGCAACAAGCCATGTCCACAAGCCCCGGTCGGTAGTATTCTGTCGGAAACAATATCTGTTTTGCCTGGGGAAATGATGAACGCGGCCAATCAACAGCAGATCGACTACTGGAACGGCGATGCCGGAAGCCAGTGGGTGCGGGCACAAGCGCATCTGGACTCGATGTTGTCGCCGCTGTCGCAGCAGGCTTTAAAAAAAGCGTCTTTGCAAAGTTCTGAACGCGTGCTCGATGTCGGCTGCGGTTGCGGTGCTACCAGCTTGCGCCTGGCGGAACAGGGGCAATGGGTCACCGGCGTGGACGTTTCCGCACCGATGGTCGACCACGCCGGACAGCGAGGGAGAGGAATATCGAATCTCGAATTTATACAAGCTGACGCCAGCCTTTGGCGTGGCAGTGAGCCATACGATCTCGCATTTTCACGATTCGGCGTGATGTTTTTTACCGATCCGGTTGCGGCATTCGCCAATATTCACGCCAACTTGAAGGTTTCCGGGCGGCTGTGCTTCATCTGTTGGCGCTTGCCACAGGATAATCCCTGGTTGGCAATACCTGGCGCCGCAACGCAGCCCTACCTCCCGCCGCCGCCTGAAAGCGGTGGCCCGAATCCGTTTGCATTTGCTGATCGAGACTTCGTCAGTGGCGTACTCACGGATGCTGGCTTCCGGGCTCCGGAGTTTTCGTTGTGCGAAGCGACTTTGACCCTCGGTCCAGATGTGGCATCGGCTCTATCCTTTCTCACGCGTATCGGCCCTCTGTCCCGCGTCGTCTCCGAATTGGAAGAACCCGTGCAAGAACAGGCCCTGGCGGCCACCGAGACTGCACTACAACCGTATGCGGGCGATCAGGGAGTGCAGTTGGGCGCCAGTTGTTGGATTGTGACCGCTAGGGTATGAGCAGCATCGGTTCGGTGAAGGCGTCCTGCGCAGAATTCCTGGCGCTGAACCACCCCATAGACACTCAGCGCTGGCAGCTCGCGCTGACCTGCAGGGTCAGCGGCGGTCGTGGTTCGTTGTTCGGCGGCGTCGGGCTTGCGGCAGGGATCGTGGCGCTCGAGCACGCGACCAACAAGCCGGTTATCTGGGCGACGGGCCAGTACCTGTCGCTCACGCAACTCGACGAGCAGCTCGATCTCGAGGTTATCCTACCGGCCATCGGCCGCAACGTGGTGCAGGGCCGCGTGGTCGGCCACGTCGGCGACCGCGAGGTCATCACCATTATCGGCGCCGCCGGCTCCCGGTCGTCGGCGGCGGAAGGGTGCTGGGAGACGTTCCCGGCCCCAGCGCCAGCGGAGGATTGCCCGCCTGTCCCCCATGGTCACGGCAACGAGAGCCTGCACGAGCACATCGAGCTGCGTCTGGCCCGCGGCAGTTTCGGCTTCTCCGGCTTCGGCACGCCCAGCGATGATGGTCGATCGCTGCTCTGGGTACGCATGCCCGAGGTAGAGCACGACGCCGGCGCGCTGGCCATCATTGCCGACTACATGCCGTCCGTCGTCGGCAACGCCATCGGCCGCATCATGCACTGCACGAGCCTGGACAATACGATCCGCTTCGGTCGACTGGAACCGACCGGCTGGGTGCTCTGCGACAACCGCATGGAGTACGCCGGCAACGGGTTCGGCCATGGCACCGTGCACCTCTGGAGCGAGTCCGGCACGCTGCTGGCGACCGCGAGTCAGTCCATGATCGTCCGCAACCCTTAGAGGAGGGCAGCGTTTGAGCGACGACAACCGCCAATGGTTCGTAGCCCAGGCTTCGACCTCACAGGGCATCCGCCTGGAAAGGGCCTGCTTCGGCCAACGCATCGGCGCAAGACCCGAGCCGGGTCCTGGCGAGATCCTGATCCGAAACTACTACTTTGCCTGCGATCCCATGAATCATGCCTGGGTGAAGGGCCTCGAGGCCCGTTTCGAGCCCATTCCCGTAGGCGGGGTCATGCGCGGCGGGGTCGCCGGCAGGGTGGTTGCCTCCCACCACCCGGATTTCGCGATCGGCGATGCGGTCACCGGTTTCCTCGATTGGGCTGACTACACCACCAGCAACGGCAGCGACTACACTGGAACACCGCTGCAGCGGGTACCGCGAGATCTGCCCTTAGCCAGCGGTCTGGCGACATTGGGCATGACCGGCCATTGCGCGTATTTCGGTCTCTTCGACATCGGCCGGCCCAAGCCTGGCGATACCGTGTGTGTGTCCGGCGCAGCCGGTGCGATCGGCACGGTGGCCCTGCAGCTGGCGCGGCTGAGCGGCTGCAGAACCATTGGTATCGCAGGCGGCGAGGCAAAGTGCCGGTATCTTCAGGAAGCCTTGGGGGCAGATGCCACAATCGACTATAAGGCCGAATCGGTCTCCGACCGGTTAACGGACCTCTGCCCCCAGGGCATGGATGTTTTTTTCGACAACGTGGGCGGCCCGATTCTCGATGCCGCTCTGGCAAGGCTGGCGCGCGGGGCCCGTGTAGTGATCTGCGGCGGCATCGCAGGTTACAACAGCGAAGCAACCGGCCTGCAGAATCACCTGATGCTAGCTATTCAGGGCGCCTCTATGGCCGGTTTTTTCTACTTCGATCATGTTCACCGACTGGGAGAGGCCAACGCCCGTCTGGCCAGCTGGCTGCGCTCCGGAGCCGTTCAGGAAGTCCTGGATGTGGCCCAGGGTTTCGATGCCGTGCCGGAGGCAGCGCTCGGTCAATTTTCGGGCAAGAATCTGGGGAAACAGTTGGTCAGGATCGCAGAGGATTCCTGAGGGTCCGCTGCGCCCGATGGCACGGCTGGCCGGCGCTCATGCTGCCCAATGTTGACCGAAGAGTCAGAGCGACGCGCAGACGTGGCCACCATCCACTGTGAGCACTGAACCGGTCATGTAACGAGATGCATCCGACGCGAGAAGCAGCAACGGTCCGACCAGGTCTTCCAGCTCGCCGTACCGGCGCATTGGTATTCCCATCCTGAAAGATTCGAATTGCTGGCTTTCAAGCACCGCTCGGTTCATGTCAGTAACGATGTAGCCCGGAGCCAACGCATTCACCCGAATCCGGTAGCGGGCGGCCTCCAGAGCCATGACTTCGGTCATGCGTGTCATTGCGCCTTTGGATATGGCGTACGGAAACTGGCCCCTGTTCGCCCGTCGGTCGCTGATGGAAGACACCATCACAATATTGCCACCGGCAGCATTGCTCGACGCAACATGCTTGGTGTAAGCCTTTGAGGCCACCCACGCACCTTTCAGATTGGTGTCCATTACGAAGTCCCAATCGTCCTCGTCTATCATCGTGTAGGTTTTCGATCCGGCCTCCACACCTGCGTTGTTGATAAGTACATCGATGGGCCCTTGCGCATCCGCCGCGGCACCAATGAACGCTTCAATACTGTCGGAATCGCGCACATCGAGCCGAAGCGCTGTTGCCGCGCCACCAGCAGCGCGAATTTCGGAAACCTTTTCCTTGAGTTTCTCCACGCGGCGTGCGCCGAGCGTCACCTTGGCGCCATTGGCTGCAAGCAGACCCGCAAAGTAGTGGCCCAAGCCGGATGATGCACCGGTCACGGCTATATGCTTATTGGTAAGGTCGAACGGATTCATATTTCCCCCGAATTTCGAGCGCTTCTGATAGACCTCTGCGACGCTGGCCCAGACCTTGATTCTATCGCAACAGCACGACGATGAATGTTCAGGCAGACTCGGCAAGCGCAGTCCGTGGGTTGCGACCACCGCGGCGGTTTAGATAACGACCGCGCCTAAGATCAGGCCAAGCAATACTCGTGAGTCATGGGGTCAGAGTCGGGGGTCAGAGCCGCGGCTCTGACCCCCGACTCTGAGCCACCTGCGCGGTGCGCAGTCAATCTCCAGCGTGTCGGAGGTACGCCGTGCTCCTCACGAAAGGCGCGGGAAAAGGCGCTGAGATTCCGATAGCCCAACACTTGCGCCAGCGAAGATAACGGCAGGCGGGATTCCTGCAGGCATTGTCTGGCCAGCTTCATGCGCACCTCTCGCAGCAGTTTCTTGAAAGAGGTGTTGTTCGCCGCCAGATCGCGTTGCAGCGCTCGGGGGTGCAGCAGAAACCGTTGCGCACATCCTTCCAGGTTGCAGACGCTGGTTCCGATTCGCTGTTGAATATACTCTCTGGTCCTATCGACAAGGTTGCTTTCAGACCGGTCTTCAGAAAGCAGAGCGTTGAAGTGCGCCTTTATTATGGCCAGCATCTCAGGATCGGCGGTCGGGATTGTGCGCTCCAGGTCTTCTGCCGGAAAAATGATCTCGTCGAAGGCCTGGTCGAACAGGACGGGACAACCCAGTTCCCTTGAATAGGTGCGAGCTTCACGTGGTGGGGAATGCGTGAATGCTACCTGTATCGGCCGCCACGTGGCGCCGCCGAGTGTCTTCAGCATCTTGAAGGCCTGAACGATGCCCAGCGTACTCAACTGACGTGCGCTCGTATCGTATGACCGATTGTCATGCCGCCTGAAGCTGGCACTGTCGGCGTCCAGCACCAGCCGGTAAGTTGAATTCTGTGCGTATACACGGTGGTAGTAGACCGCATTTTCAAGGGCTGCCCGTAACGTGGGCGCGAGCTTGAGCAGCATCGCCCCGACGCCGAACTGCAGGGGTGGTTGGTGTTTGCCCACCAGGAAGCCGAAATGCTGGCAATCGAATCGGTCGGCGATCGCCTGCAGAAAGCGGACGACCTGAACATCCGGCAGGAAACCCTCGGGAGAGACCAGAACTTTGGGGTCCATCCCGTGCTCGGAGATGATGGGCGTAAGATCGATCCCAAGCTCTGACGCGGCTTCGGCGCAACCGAGCAGGATTTCGCTACGGATCAGCGCGATCTTGCGGTTGCTACTGATTGTGTTCTCTACTTGCCCCAAACCTTCACCTGCAATTTGGCACGCTGCGCTCGGCGGCGGGCCTGAGATGCATGGAATTTCCAGAGTTGTCATTTAAGGATATAGAAAAGTCGCTAAATGGTAAAAGCTCGGTAATTTGAGGTCGTAACATTTGAAATATGCCGGATTTAGCGTTCTCGCCGTCGTGGATTGCAGGAATGCTGCAAGACCAGACGACAGAACTTCGCAGCAAGGAGAACGATAATGTTGACTCGCCCTACCAGGGCTTTGCATCGATTTTCGCGGTCGCGGTGTTGATAGCGGCGCTCCTGATGGGCGTGGGTGCCCCGCAGGCAGCAGAGCAGTCTGCAGAGGAAGTTGCAAAGCAGT
>JAHEEG010000020.1 GCA_024640825.1 Gammaproteobacteria bacterium | reverse complement strand
CCACAGCTCAACGTCATGGGTTTCGCCGCTTTCGAGGATTTTCCGCACCAACGAGGGCGGGCAATTATCGCGCAGAAAACCATTCGCCTGTTCTTTGAGCAGTTTCTGATCTTCCGAGAATTCAAAGTTCATAGAGATCCCCCAACAGAGCCGGTCAGTGTGCCAATATAGCCAGACGCCGATTTTCTACACTTTGGGCTAAAAAGGCGAGCCCAGTTAGAATGCAGCTATGAATTCACCGCTGAACTGGGCAGAACTGGGCTTTATCCGGGTGGCGGCGGCCGCTCCCGCGCTGTCTCTGGCCGATCCTCTGACGAATGCCAGCCGTATTGCCGAGCAGCTGCGAATCTGGCGTGACGAAAATGTCAGCATCGCCCTGTTCCCGGAAATGAGCATTTCCGGCTATTCCTGCGAAGACCTGTTCTTCAGCGCGGATCTGCATCAGCAGACCCGACAGGCCCTCATTCTGGTGGCCGGCGCCAGCAAAGAGCTGGTTAGCGTCGTTGGCGCGCCCTGGAGGCTGCCCGACGGGCGGCTGCTGAACTGCGCGGTAGTTCTAGCAGAGGGCACCGTTAAAGGCATCGTACCGAAGACGGCCCAGCCCAACTATGGCGAGTTCTACGACCGACGCTGGTTCGTCAGCGGGGAAGGCGTGGATGAGGTCATCAACGACAGCACCTTCGGTGCCTTCCGCATCTGTCGCGATCAGCTCTTCACCGTTGGCGACACCCGGTTCGCCATCGAGATATGCGAAGATCTCTGGGCACCCCACCCTCCGGGAATCAACCACAGCCTGGCGGGGGCCGAGCTTGTCCTGAATCTCTCCGCCAGCAACGAACTGATCGGCAAAGCCGACTACCGGCGGGACCTGGTGCATATGGCCAGCGCACGCGGCATCTGCGGCTATCTCTATGCTTCCAGCGGTCCTACCGAATCCACCAAGGATCTGGTTTTCGGCGGGCACCTGCTCGCATGCGAAAATGGTCAGCCCCTGGCCGAGGGCCCGAGGTTTGCGCTCGACGGCGCAACCATCATGGCCGAGATGGACCTCGGAACATTGCGCCACGAGCGCATGCAGAATACGACCTTCAGCAACGCGCCACGGCCCGCCGGCTATCACCGGGTGGAAGCATTGGGCAAGATAACGGCGATCGGCGGCCTAGCTCGCACCTACGACGCTCACCCCTTCGTACCCGAGGACGAAAGCCAGTTCGACGCCCGGGCCAGGGAAATCCTCAACATTCAAACGACGGGGCTGGCGCGCCGGATGATGGCAGCTCGCAGCAGCACCCTGGTAATCGGCATATCCGGCGGTCTCGACAGCACCCTGGCCTTGCTGGTGTGCCTGGACGCGCTGGAGAAGCTCGGGCACGGCCGTGAGCAGGTCCATGCTCTGACCCTGCCTGGCCCTGGCACCAGCGCCCATACCCTCGAGTCGGCCCGGGAACTGTGCCGCACCGCGAGGGTCTCCCTGCGTGAAGTGTCCATCGTAGCTGCGGTTCGCCAGCACCTCGCGGATCTGGAGCACGACAGCAAATCCGATGTGGTGTTCGAGAACGCACAGGCCCGGGAACGAACACAGATATTGTTCAACACCGCCAACCAGGTGGACGGCATCGTCGTGGGTACGGGGGACCTCTCCGAGCTGGCGTTGGGATGGTGCACGTTCAACGCCGACCACATGGCCAGCTACAACGTCAATGCATCCGTTCCGAAAACCATGATTGGGTACCTCGTGCGCTGGTACGGCCGCCATCGAGCAGACAAAGCCCTGGCTGCAGTTCTGGAACGGATTCTTTCGACGCCCATCTCGCCCGAGCTAATCGCCCCGGAATCCGGCGCCATCAGCCAGGAAACCGAAGCCATTATCGGGCCTTATGAACTGCACGACTTCTTCCTTTTCCACTTCGCGCGCCACGGAACCGGGGCAGAGAAAATTTTCCATCTGGCGCGGCTGGCTTTCGCAGAGCGCTACGACGACGCAACCCTGCGCAAATGGCTGAAAGTATTCTTTCAACGCTTCTTCACGCAGCAGTTCAAGCGAACGACGCTGCCGCCAGGACCAAAGGTAGGCACCGTCAGCCTTTCCCCACGAGGAGACTGGCGCATGCCGGACGAAGCCGGCGCGGCAAGGATCCTCGAGTCGATCGACGCCATCCAGATTCAGACTCAGCCCTGATGCGTATCAGCCTCCATTCATAGAAGATGCATAGAAGATGCACAAAAGATCTGTAAAACGAACCACACACCATCGGCAGTCACCAACATGTTGAATTCCCAACCGCAAGTGCAGGGTCGACGGGGGCACTGCGGCCTCGCGCCAAGGCGAATCGCTGCAACCCTGTGCCTGCTGTTCGCGTTGCACCCGGGCGGCGTCTGGGCAGCACCGCGGGACACGTCACCCCAATGCGGCAACGAGGGCGTATGGGTGCAGATCCTGGGTGCGGGGGGACCCGAAATCACCGACGCACAGGCGGGTGCCAGCTATCTGGTGTGGTTGGACAATCACGCCCGGCTGCTGGTCGACACGGCGCCGGGGTCCTCGCTGCGGTTTGATGAGGCGGGGGCCGACTTCCGGGACCTGGACGCCATCGTCTTCACCCATCTGCACGCTGACCACGCCGCAGAGTTCCCGGCCTTCATCAAAGGATCCTATTTCGTCGGTCGCGATCGGCCGCTGCCTGTCATCGGCCCGGATGGAAATGGTCCCTACCCGGACACCAAACTATTTGTAGAACGGCTAATCGGACCGCAAGGCGCCTTTGCCTACCTTGCCGACTTTCTCACATTCCGCTCCACCGGCGGATACAAAGTGGACGTCCGCAACGTACCGGCGACGGGGCAACGTCGCTGGGCTCGGTTCGGCACGGAACGCATCCGTCTGGCGGCCATACCCGTCCATCACGGTCCGGTGCCCGCACTGGCATGGCGGGTGGAAGTCGGCGGTCAATCCGTCGTCTTTACCGGAGACTTCAGCAACCTGAAAAACGTAATGCCGAAATTCGCCGAGGGCGCGGACGCGCTTGTGATTCATCACGCGATCCCCGACACGGCACGCGGAGAAGCCAGAGACCTGCACGTCACTCCTACCCAGATCGGCCAGATCGCGGCCCAGGCGGGGGTTCGAATGGTGATTCTTGGCCACCGCATGCAACGCACCCGGGGTCGCGAGACTCAGTCTCGAGAGGCTATAGAGAAAAACTTTACCGGGCCGCTGGTATTTGCCAATGACCTGGAGTGCTGGGGGCTCTAACCCGTGACCGAAGCGCTGAGCGCGACCGACATTCTAGACTACTGGTTCGGCACCATGAACAACGGCTTCTCGGACGAGGAACACCGCCACCGCTGGTTCCAGGGCGGCGCAGCTGCAGATCAGGAAATCACCGAGCGGTTCGGCTTCCTCATCGAGCTGGCAACGACCGGCCAGCTGGATCGCTGGCTCGACAGCGCCGAAGCAACGCTCGCCTTCATCCTCGTTTGCGATCAGTTCTCCCGTCAGGCTTACCGTGGGTCACCTCTGGCATTTGCCACCGACCCCCTGGCGCTCGAGGTCGCGAGGTCCGCCATCGAAGCCAGGCTGGATCCGGGAATGGCCTGGGATCATCGAGCATTCCTGTATCTCCCGTTCGAACACTCTGAATCCGTCGTGGACCAGCACACGGCGGTAGGACTGTTCACGCAGCTGCGCGACGCGACGCCGCAAGGCTACCGACACCTGACCGGCAGCTATCTGCAGCACGCCCACCAGCACCGGGATATTGTCCTTAGATTCGGCCGCTTCCCACACCGAAACGCCGTGCTGGGTCGCAGGTCGTCGCCAGCCGAGCTGACGTACCTCGAAGATGCCTCTGGCTCCGGGCAGGTCTAGGGCGGCATCCGACCCACCCGCCGATCTTCCACCCGTCTATAGATGTGCTGCCGCACAATTCACTCGTCCTGTCAGTCCTCGAAGGCCAGGTCGGCTACGAAGGGGTTGCACTTACGCTCCCAGCCAAAGGTGGAGGTGCTGCCGTGGCCAGGCAGGAACGTCACCTCGTCCCCCAGCGGGAATAGCTTTTGACGGATGGCGTGGGCCAGCTGTTCGAAGCTGCCCCCTGGCAGATCAGTTCGGCCTACGCTGCCGTTGAAGATCACATCACCGACCAGCGCAAAATGAGACTCGGGTTCGTAGAAGACCACATGACCCGGCGTGTGTCCGGGACAGTGGATCACCTGCAGCTCCAGTCGTCCCAGGGTTACGGTGTCGCCATCTTCCAGCCAGCGATCAGGCTCGAACGTGTCGGCTTCAGGAAGACCAAATTGCCGCCCCTGCTCCCCGAGCTGCGAGATGAGAAACGCATCGTCCCGGTGGGGACCGACGATGGGCACGCCGTAGTGCTCGGCCACCGCCCGGGTGGCAGAGGCATGATCCAGATGTCCGTGGGTGATGAGCACCATTTCGATTACGGCGCCCGTCTGCTTCGCTGCCTCGTAGATACGCGCCACGTCGCCACCCGGATCCACCACCGCACCTTTGCCGGTCGCCTCGCACCACACGACAGAGCAGTTCTGCTGGAAGGGGGTGACCGGAACCACGGTGACTTTCATAGCGGCCATAGCCGACCTTACCTCGAGTTCTGCTGTAGATAGTCGACGGCCAGACGGCTCATGGCCTCCACGCCCAGTACCAGAGCCCCCTCATCCGCATCAAAGTACGGCGAGTGATTGGGAATGGCCTGCTCGGGCGGGACATCCGCCGGCCGCCCGCCGATGAAGAAAAACAGTCCGGGCACCTGCTCCTGATAGAAAGAAAAGTCTTCCGCGCCGGTTCGCGGGGGCTGAACACCCACGTTGCCACTACCGTACACGTCTATCAGGGTCGGCAACATTTCTTCGGTGAGCGCCTCGTCATTGAATGTGATTGGCACGCCCTGATCGATTTCCACCTCCGCCGCCGCACCCATCGAAGTCGCTACCGATTTCGCAATATCCTCTATCCGGGTATGCATGAGCCGGCGCATGGCAGGATCGAAGCTGCGGATGGTGCCGCTCATGCGGGCTTCGTCCGGCACGATGTTGTACCGCACGCCGGATTCGAAGGTACCTACGGTTACCACCGCTGGTGCCCGCGTGATATCCATGTTGCGGCTCACGATGGTCTGCAAAGCCGTAACGATGTGCGCACCCACCACGATGGGATCGACGCCGGCCCAGGGCGCGGCGCCGTGGGTTTGTCTGCCCCGTACCAGAATATCGAAACGCTGAGCGCTGGCCATGGCGCCCAGGGGGCGGTAACTGGCTTCGCCCACCGCATCGGTCTGGGAGATGTGCAGACCGAATATGGCATCGACATCGGGGTTCTTCAGGACCCCCTCGCGCATCATCACCGCGGCGCCGCCCTCTTCGCCTTTTGGCGCCCCTTCCTCGGCCGGCTGAAACAGAAACTTGATTGTGCCCGGAATCTGCTCGCGAAGGGCGCTGAGCACGGACGCCGTCCCCATGAGGATGGCAACGTGGTTGTCGTGGCCGCACGCATGCATCACGCCAACGTCGAGGCCGTTATAGGTCGTGCGCTGCGTCGAGGCAAACGACAGACCGGTGCGTTCCACCACCGGCAGACCGTCCATATCGGCGCGAAGCGCCACCACGGGGCCAGGCATCCCACCTTTCAAAATACCAACCACCCCAGTGTGCGCCACGCCCGTCTCCACCTCGATGCCCAGGTCACGCAGATGCCCGGCAACCAGCCCGCTGGTGCGGAACTCGCGATTGGAGAGTTCCGGATGCTCATGAATTTCCCGGCGCCAGCCGATCACCTGAGGTTCTACCGCCATCGCAGCAGCGTGGATCTCGGCGGTGAGATCCCCCCAAGCTAACGGATGCAGGAGCGGAAGCCCGGTCAGAAGGCCGACACCGATTAAGACCCGAAACAGACGCTCCGCCACGAAACCCCCACTGTTTGCGATCGCCTAGCTTAACCACCGGGATACGGGTGTGCCAACGGTGCCGTTCAGGCGGCGCCAAGAAGCTTGGCCCGGACGCTACTACCGTAGGGCTCCCGTTGCAGCCCGACGAGAGGGACTGATGGGCCGGGGTCCAATTGGGCTAAACTAGCCATTCACGGCCCGCCTGAGCGCTGGCCTGGTTTACAGGTGAACGACAAAAAGGCCGCCCCAAGGCGCCTTGTGAGGGGGAAATCATGGAATTCAATATCGCGATGACCGACGAGCTGCTGGCCACCACCCGAGCCGTCCGCAAGCGGCTGGATCTGGACCGCCCGGTGCCCAGATCTGTGATCAAGGACTGTCTGGAACTGGCGGTGCAGGCACCCACCGGCTCCAATTCCCAGACATGGCGCTGGCTGGTAGTGGAAGAGGCTGACAAGAAGCAGGCATTGGCCGACCTCTACCGAAGAGCGGCCAGCGACTACCTCGCCGCGGCAGGTGAAGCGGCCGCAGAACGCGGCGATGTTCAGACCAAACGGGTCATGGGGTCCGCCCTGTACCTGGCCGAACACCTGCAGGACGTGCCCGTACATCTGATCCCCTGCATCGCAGGCCGCCCGCCGGCAGATACGCCGCCCGCGATGATGGCGGGTTTTTACGGGTCCATTTTTCCCGCGGTATGGAGCTTCCAGCTGGCGCTGCGAGCGCGTGGCCTGGGTTCTGCGCTCACCACCCTGCATCTGGTGCACGAAAAGGAGGCGGCCGATCTGCTGGGAATCCCGGACGATGTCCTGCAGGTGGCTCTGTTACCCGTGGCCTACACCCGGGGTACCGACTTCAAGCGCGCCGAGCGTCCCCCGGTGGAGGACATCATCCACTGGAATCAGTGGTAGAGCGGTAAACGGCGGTATGTTGGAAAACCTCTGCCGCCAGCTGGAACGTCGGTGGCATCTTGAAATACCGATATCCAGCGCCATGGGTATCGAGGTGGAAAGTTTCGTAGATGAGGAACTGACCGTGCGCGCTGCCCTGACGCCAAACGTCAACGTTCACGGCTCGGCATTCGCGGGCAGCCAATTTTCCCTGGCCTCGCTGTGCGGTTGGGGCCAGCTGCACATGCAGCTGGCCCGACGCGGCCTGGACGCGTCAATCATCTTCGTGGACGGCAGGATCGAGTGTCTGAAACCGGTCAGAGCCGACATGACTGCCCGCTGTCGCCTGACTGAGGAGGCCACCGCTGCGCTGGACGGGTTGGCGAAGGTTGGGCGGGGCAGATGCCAGCTGAACACCCGCATCGAAAGCGGCGGACAACTGTCTGCGGCGTTCACCGGAAACTACGGCCTGAGAATATAAGCAGCGTACTCAGCCATCTTCACGCTTCAACCAGAGCCGCATCGCTCGCAGGTAACGTCGGTTCAGTAGCGCAACGATGGCTGCGAGTTTGCCGAAGCTGAGCCGGCCGCCGCTGAACAGCGCTAGCGAGCGCAGCGGCATCTCGTCGGCCATTTCCTGGAACATCTTCTGCAGCGTCTCGTCCTGGGCACCCGCCCCCATCCGACGTTGAAAATCCACGACGAACCTGGCTCTGAACCGAGCACCTAACCAGGTCTGACCGATCTCCCGCAGCGTCGAGTTGAGGTGAAAAGGGCGGGATGACTCCGCCGCCGGTACTCGGCGTCCCAGCATGGTGGCAAAGGTGTCGTCGGACACCTGGAGCTGGCCTTTTTCCAACACCGGGCCCGGGCTACCGGCAGGGGCTCCGTCGACCGCGGTGCTGCCTTCGACAAAGACCCGATCCCGCAGCCGTAAATCCCGACTCGAACTGCCGAGGCGGATCTCAAACTCTCCGGATTCCACGCACCAGTCGCCGTTGACAGTATCCCAGAACGAGAAAGCTGCCGCGTCCATCACCAGCCGCACCGTCTGCGTCTCGCCAGGTGCGAGCCACACCTTGGCAAAGGCCCTGAGTTCCTGCTCGGGCCGATAGACGCTGCACTCAATATCCGCGACATAGAGTTGAACCACCTCCGCACCGGCTAGGTCACCGACGTTGGACAGCTCCAGAGACACAACCAGCGTCTCGTCTGCTTGAACGAGCGCGCTGGATAACGTGAGGTTGGCGTAATGAAACCGTGTGTAGCTAAGCCCATGGCCGAACGGGAAAAGCACGGGCACCTCTGCGGCATCGAAGTACCGATAGCCCACGTACAAGCCTTCGCGGTACTGCACCTGCCGCCCGGTCCCGGGAAACCAGCGATCCGCCGCCACATCCGACCGCCTGAGCGGAAAGGTTTCCGCCAGCTTGCCACAGGGGTTTGCCAGGCCGAACAGCAGATCCGCGATCGCACGGCCGCCCGCCTCACCGGCTAGGTAGGTTTCCAGCACGGCACAGGGCAGGTCAATCCAGGGCATCTCCACCGGGGAACCGTTCGCAAGCACCACCACGGTTCTACGGTTCGCCGCACACACGGCCCTGATCAGCGCATCGTGCTGTTCCGGCAGATGCATGTGGGCGCGGTCATAACCTTCGGACTCGTATATGCCAGGCAACCCGACGACCACCACGGCGACGTCGGCGCCGCCCGCCGTGTGCGCGGCCTCTTGGACGAGCGCGCTATCGGTCGGGCTGTGCCGGGGGTCGTAGCCGGGTGCATAGGTGACGGAACCCGTCGCTCCAACCAGAGCCTGGACGGCGTCGAAAGCACTGTCGAGCTGCACCGGTCGCACCTGAGAGCTGCCCGCGCCCTGATATCTGGGCGTTTTCGCGAAGGCGCCGATTACCGCGATGCGGCATTCCCGGTTCAGCGGCAGAAGACCCTGCTGATGCTTCAGCAGCACGGCGCTTTCCGCCGCTGCCCGGCGGGCAAGCGCGTGGTGCGCGCCCTGATCGAGAGACGTCTTCCGAGCAGCGCTGTCCATACCAAGCAGGGAAAGGCTGACAATGCGCGCAACGCTGCGGTCGAGATCTGATTCCGCGAGAGTTCCATCGCGAACAGACTCGATAATTCTGCGATCGTTCATACCACCACTGGAAGGCATCTCAAGATCGAGGCCGGAGGCAATACCGCACACTCGATCGTTTGCCGCACCCCAGTCGGAAACCACCAGACCTTCGAACCCCCACTCATCGCGCAGCACCGCATCGAGCAGCCAGGGATGTTCCGAGCAGTAGGTGCCGTTCACCCGGTTGTAGGCACACATTACAGTCCAGGGCTGAGCCTGCTTGACCGCAATCTCGAAGCCGCGTAGGTAAATCTCCCGCAGCGCGCGCTCATCGACGATCGCATCGATGTACATGCGGCCCTTTTCCTGGTTGTTGACCGCGTAGTGTTTGACGCTGGTGCCCACACCCTGGGACTGCACGCCCTCGATGAGAGCGGCCGCCAGCTCTCCGCTGAGCAGCGGGTCTTCGGAAAAATACTCGAAATTACGCCCGCACAGTGGATGCCGCTTGATATTCATACCGGGGCCGAGCAGCACCGCCACGTCTTCCGCGACGCACTGCTCGCCCATCGCGGCACCGACCAGCCGCAGCAACTCCCGGTCCCAGGAGCAGGCCATCGCGCTCGCTGTCGGAAAGCAGGTGGCGGGAACGCTGAGGTTGAGGCCTACATGGTCCGCGGCGCGGTCCTGCTTGCGCAAGCCGTGAGGCCCATCGGTTACCATGACCGCCGCCAGATCCAGTCGCTCACAACCCTGGAGGTGCCAGAAATCCCGGCCGGAGCACAGCGACGCCTTTTCTTCCAGCGACATTTGCGCCACCAGAGACAGAGCCTGATTATGTTTGGACGACAGGCCGGGATAGAAACTGACCGCCGTCATTCGCGCCCCAGACTTGTCCCGCTGAAATTCACCCGCCCGCTGCGCCGCTCAATAGTTGCGATAGTTGCCCTCGTCCCCCAGCTTGAAATCTACGCGGCTGCTGACCCCGCGTACCGGCCTTGGCTGACCATCAGATATCGGAGGGTTGTAACGCCAGGCTGCTACCGCCTTCAGCGCCGCTTCATCAAAAACGCCAGGGGGTTTAGAACTTGCAACGCTGAGGTTGGTCACCCGTCCGGTCTCGTCGACGTCATACTGGACCACGACGTAACCTTCGATCCCAGCAGAACGAGCGGTCGCCGGATAGGGAGCACCGGATGCCGAGATGAGCTGCAGCGGTCGATCGCCATCGGACAGGCACCCGGCAAGCACCAGAAAACCCAGCATCAAAAGCTTTTTCATAGGCATGGCCCTCCTTTACCGGCGGCAGTTTGCCAGCAGCTCGACTCAACCTCCACCGCAAAGTCACGCACTGTCGCCTGTGATAAGGTCTACGATCAGACCTGACGGCACTAGCGGGCGCCTCGCTGACGACCGTTTGGACTCTGACTACCGGCTTTCGCGTATGGAAAAAGCGCCTGCCTGCTAAGATACTGAGGCCATGAAAGACATTCAGACAGACGCTCAAGACCAGCAGCGTTCTTTCCGGCAGGAGGCCCGGCAGGAGGCCCGGCAGGAGGCCCGACAGGAGGCTGCGCGGGAGACGAAGAGCCAGGACGACGGGCAAGAGCAATCGTTGTCATTCCTGCAGATAGCGGGGAGCGCAGTGGCAGCGGCATTTGGTGTTCAATCCAGCAGAAATCGCGAGCGCGATTTTTCCCGCGGTAAGATTTCTCACTTCATCGCGGCCGGCGTGGTGTTCACCGCCGCATTCGTGCTCATCATGATTCTGCTGGTGAACCTGGTCATCGGTGGCCTCGCAGGCTAAACCCGCCGCAAAAATTCACGCAGTTGCGATTCCTCCCGCTCCATGCCCTGGAGCAACGCGAACTGTTCACGGGCCCGGCGAAGGTTGTCACCCGGCGCAGTGACCCTGAAGTAGCGGTCGCCGCGCAGATGGTCGGTGAGAAAGCGAACCCCAAGCATCAGCGCAACGTAGCGCGGCGCCATCAGCAGTTCATCAGGGGTGGGATCGACACCTGCTGCAGGAACAAAACCCTTCACCAGGGCAACCAGCCGATCGATAGAGAAACCGCCCGCCTCCACAGCTGCTGACCGGGCAAGGTCACCGAAATCCCAGGCCCAATGTCCAAACATTACGGTGTCCAGATCGAGAATGCCGACGACCTCGTCGCTTTCCACGCTAAAAAGCAGATTGTCGACCTTGCAGTCAGCGTGGACGAGTCGGTCGCGGACCGCAAACAGCTCCGCCAGTCCGCGCCTGGGTTCGATGAAGCCGAGCAGATTCTCCGCATCCGTGGGGGGTGCGGAAGCCATGTTCAGGGCGGTCTCGAGAGCGCCGAGGTAATGGTTGAGCTGCATGAAGCCGGGCACGGGGTCATCCACAGTCGACGGGAAGCCCCTCAGGAGATTCTGCAGCTCCCCGAAGGCCCGACCTGCGGACTGCGCCTGACGGCTGCTATCCAGTTCCTGCAGAGTTCGTGTGTTCTCCAGGTAGTGCCAGAGCCGCCAGAAGCCGCCTCGATCATCCCGCCAGACGTAATCCCCGCGGCGGGTAGGCACCAGCGCCGGCACTCGCCCCGGCGCAACCGATTGCAGATGTGCCACCACCCGGTGGACTTTTTCCGCAACCGCCTGCGGGTCCGGGAACACCCGCTCATTGATCCGCTGCAGGACAAAACGTCCCCGGTCGGTTTCCACCAGCAGGGTTTCATTGATATGACCGTCGCCGAGGGGCGCTAACCGCCGGGCGTCAAACCAACCCTCACACATCACGGCCTCAGGGCTTTCGTCGGCGATGTTCAAACGTCGCCCCTTGCCCCGGCTGGGCCTTGCCGGGAAGCCAGCCATCGGCTCACAGGATCAGCAACGGCCAGCAGATACTCACCATGGGGTTGCCCGGCGGCCAGCACCGCCGGTACTGCCGATTCCGGCGCCACCCGACCATCCAACACGTCGATCACCAACGTACCCAGCAGTTTCAGCCGGCGGGCAAGCTCATCGAGCTCTGCGGGGCCCGCGCCGTTACCAGGCAGACCACGCCAGGTCTCGGCCTGCGCCCGCAGACGGGCGGCGGCCGTGGGGTCCGCGGCGGCGGTCCGCTCGCAGAGCCTGGCTATCTGACGCGCCGCCAGACTTTCCGGAAAAAGGCCATCCACCACCCGATTCAGGGGCGTATCGGCATCGTAGGGCCTGGACTGGGGCATCTCCCGACCCGCAATCCGGGCAGCCATGGCTTCTTCACCCAGCAGCCGCCCGTACCACTTCACCGGCTCCAGAACCGCAGCGAGAGGGTCCCAGGCCACTTGCAGACCCGCTCGGCGCAGCAGCCGCCGACTGATCGCGAACAGATCCATGTCGGCACCAACCTTGAGCGCTTCCAGACTGACGTTGAGGCGCCGATAGAGGTCATCCTCGTTCCGTCGCGCCGACGGTGACCAGAAACGTTCCGCAAGCGCCGGAAGACGCGTCCACAAGCGCACATCCAGCGTCTCGGCATCCACCAGCTCCGACCAGAGGCAGGCCTCCGCGCCGATCACGGACCCGCGGGCAGTCTCAGGTTCGGCAGATTTCTGCGCAACGGTTACGTCCCGCCACTGGCGGGTCCAGGCCATCCCCGCCGCTACGTGGGCCAGGCGCGGGTCCTGGCCCAGGGTGTCTTCCAGATGAACAAGCTCAGACTCGGGGGCTTCGGGATCGAAGCGATAGTGCACGTCCGCAGGAAAGCACAGATCGAGATAGTAGTTGGCGGAAACCACGCAGTCGTGCCCGGTATCCAGCGCCCGATTGCGGGCCGTGGCGCCGCGCCAGCTCTGCACCACGACCGAGGGCGGCAGCCGCGGATGCAACACCTCGTCCCAACCGATGACCCGCTTGCCGAGATCAAGCGCCATGGCGGTTACGCGACGGTTGAATTCCGCATGCAGTTCATCCACGTCTGCCAGCCCGTGATCATCCATATACGCACGAACCCGTTCGCTGGCCGTCCACCACTCCGGATGCACCTCGTCACCGCCGAAGTGCACGAACTCGTCAGGAAAGACCTCAGCCAGCTCACCCAATAGAGTCTCAATGGCGGGCAGGATCTCGGGGTTGGATGGATCCAGACACTCACGATGCACGCCGAAACGCCGGGTCGGTTGAGGGTCGGCTGACCCCCATCCGGGATAGGCCTGCAGCCAGCTGCAGGTATGTCCAGGAACGTCCAGCTCCGGCAGAACCCGGATTCCTCGTTGCCCCGCATAGGCCACCAGCATCTCCAGCTCTTCCCTCGTGTAACACGGATCCTGGGCCAGCCTGGGAAACGACCAACTGGGAAAGCGGAAGCCCTGATCGTCCGTGAGATGGAGATGCAGCACGTTGAGCTTGAACAACGCCATGGCGTCCACAGTACGGGTCAGCGCCGAGACGGGCATGAAATGTCTGGCAACGTCGATCATGAGACCGCGCCACGAAAACCGCGGACCATCGTCAATCCGCATGGCGGGGACCACGCCGCCACGCACCAGCAGATGAAACAGCGTCGTCAGCCCGTGCAGAACCCCCCACTCTTCAGCCGCCGAAAGCCGAACTCCGACAGCACTGATCTCGATTCGGTAGTTTTCGTCTGCACCGAGCTGCGGCACTGCTCCACCAAGCGCGGCACAGTCAATGTGCAGAGGTACGCGGGCGCTGTCCACTGCGGACATCCGGCGTCCGGGCATCATCACGAAAAAACGCTCGAGTGCGGCAGCCAGCCGCGGCGACCAGCAGCCGCTGATCTCGGGTACCAGCCCCGCGGCAGGCGCCAGGCCCGCGCCGGGACCGGTTTGCAGATTCCGTGGCGACGGCAGCATATCGTTTGGTGACGGTTCGGCGGTCACTCGACGGTGACGTTCCATTGGCAAACACACACGACTGTGAAAGAGCCCGGAGACCCTGTCAACGCCGGGTTGGGCAAAGTCATAGCCGGATCCTCAAAGCGTTTACACCATTCCCGCCTCAATTCTTGCTCGGCCTGAATGCTTGAGCGGCCGTCGGACACGTGACACCATGCCCGCTCACATTAGCCGCAGCCGGCGGGGCAAAGTGGAAATAAAGGAACGCATGCGGGCCGTCCTTAAAGCCGAGGCTGAGGCCATTTCCCGAATCGAAATTGACGATGACTTCGAGCGGGCCGTGAGTGCGCTGGCCGCATGCCACGGGAAGGTATTGACCACGGGCATCGGCAAGGCGGGCCATATTGCCCGCAAGTTCGCCGCCACGCTTTGTTCAACCGCCACCCCGGCGGATTACATCCATCCTGCCGAAGCCGCTCACGGCGACCTGGGCCTGGTGGCTCGAAATGACGTGCTCATCGCCTTCTCGACCAGCGGCAAGAGCCGGGAAGTGCTTGAGATCCTGGAGTTGGCACGGCACCTGGGCGTTGCCACCATCATCGGCGTAACGTCCCACCCCGACTCCGAGCTCCGGAAATACTCCGACCTTGTCCTCGACATGGGAGAGATTGAAGAGCCATGTCCTCTGGGACTCACCCCCAGCGCAAGCCTGGCGGTCATGCTTGCGATCAGCGATGCCATCGCCCTGGCGCTCATGGAGGTCAAAGGCGTCACTCGGGAGGATTACGGGCTTCGGCACCACGGCGGTTACCTGGGGCGCGCTGCCCGGATCGACAACGTGCCTCACCCGGAAGACGCACAAAGCGCCTGATATTCGCGGGCAGCTGCCGGTAGTTTGTTCTTTCCCGCACCAGAGCATCGAGCGCCTGCACCTGAGGTTTTCAATCAAAATGCCGCTCGCAAATGGCGATGAAGCGTTTCGCACCTTCGGAAAGCGGACGCTGATCTTTGTAGTACAGACCTACCTTTCGCTCGAAGCTTGAAATTTCCAGCCCTCGGATGGGATGGTATCCGGCCAGCGTTTCCAGCAGGCGGTTCGAAAGATAAGCCGCCCCTTTGCCTTCTTCAGCCAGAGCCAGGCGCAGGCCCAGATTGCTGATCTCCCAGACACTGGCAAACTGATTGCGCAGCCGCTGTTCCTGACCCCGGCGCTTGCTGGCGTCGTCCAGGTAGGAAGCCAGCAAAGTGATGCTGCCGAGGTGCGTTTCAGGATCTTCAATCACAGCTTCGAACAGCGGATGCGACTCGTGCACTACGAGAACTCTTTCCTCCGTGAAGAAATGTCGGGAAACGAAGTAGCCAGGCATCTGCGCCTGAAAAGGACCGAATCCCAGTTCCCACCGACCTTCGTCTACGCCGTAGATGATCTCGCGGCTCGGCGCCACGTCCAGCTTCAGCCGCGTTAGTGGATTGCGTTCGCAGAACTCCAGCAGCAGCTCGCGGCCATACAACCTGTTTACCAGGCTGTTCATCGCGAGATTCAGTGTGGACAGCGCCCCGCTGCGGATACTTTGGATATCAGCCAGCGCCAGCTGCTCTTCGAGGATCACGTTCTCGGCGAAGCTGTACAACCTTTTGCCAGCTTCGGTGAGCCTGGGCCGTCCCTTGCGTTGCAGCAGCTGGGTATCCAGCTTGTGTTCCAGATTAGCCACCGCCTGGCTTACCGCAGACTGAGATATGTGCAGCCGTTCGGCGGCGCGGCTGAAGCCGCCCTCCTCCACAACGGCGCTGAATATCCGGATCTCGTGGCGTTCAATCTGCATGCTTCGAGACTAACAGGGTGGTTTTCGCCACTCCACTTATGAAGCTATCAGTACTGCTTATGAATCAGTGCTGCTTCTGAGCGCAGAAGCCCGCTGCGCTGTCGATCCGCTCCTCAAGTGCCTAAGCTCTCCAGATCAGATGCCGACACTGACAGAGTGCTCTGACACTACAGGAGACCAAGACTATGCAGATTCACAAAGGACTGGACGGGGTGGTCGTGGATACGACCGCAGTAAGCCTGGTGGACGGCGTGAACGGCCAACTGTCCTACCGAGGATACGCCATCGACGCCCTTCTCGACAGGCCATTCGCCGAAGTCGCTGCGCTGGTGGCGACAGGTGGATTCGACCGCGGCTTCGGCGAGGCGTTGACCCAGGCTTCGGCGCTTTCATCCAGGGAAGAAGCCATGGTGCTGGATCTGCCGGAACAGACTCACCCGATGCACGTGCTGCAGGGCCTGACGCCGCTCCTGGACCACGGCGACCCTTCCGGTCGCTTCGGCGACCCTTCCGGTCGCTTCGGCGACGCTTTCGACAAATTCGGCGACGCTGCCCAGGGCTTCGTCGTGGCGGCAAAGCTGCCAAGCCTCGTTGCTACTCATTTCGTGAGGCGCAGCGTGGCAGGCCTATCGGCGGCCGATCCCATCGAGCAGTTCCTGCTGCAGATCGACGCGCCGACCTCCCCCATCGCCCGCAGGGCGTTCGAGACGGCACAGATTCTTCAGTTGGAGCACGGCTTCAATGCGGGCACCTTTACGGCCCGGGTGGTAGCCAGCACGCTGGCTCCCGTAGAAAACGCGTTATCCGCGGCTTTCGGCGCGCTGCACGGTGTGCTCCACGGAGGTGCTGATCAGGCTGCCCTAGAGACCGCCGACCGGGTAGGCTGCCCGGAAAAAGCCAGCGCCTTCGTTGACGCCTGTTTAGCGAACCGGGAAAAGGTCATGGGCATGGGACACCGGGAATACAAGGTAGTCGACCCGCGAGCCCGCCACCTAAAAGGGCTGGCCGAACAGCTGACGCTGGGCACCGAGCACGAAGCGGCATACCGGACCCTCGAGGCCATAGAAGCCCGCTTCACGGAGCGTATGGCAGAACAGGGTAAAGCGCTCTACGCGAACGTCGAGTTTTACAAAGGCCTCGTTTTCCGCACGCTAGGGCTGCCGCCCCGCTTCTTCACAGCGCTGTTCGCGATGGCAAGGGTATTCGGCTATCTGGCGCACTTCACCGAAAGTCGGGAGGACAATCGGATCGTGCGGCCTCAGGCGAAATACGTTGGCCCACCGGTGAACGCCGCAAGCGCCTGAACCGATTACTCCGGCATCAGCGTCAGCAGAAGATCTGATCCGTCCGTGGAAAAACCGACCCCGGCAAGGAAAGAGCTGCGGGCTCGATCGTGTGGCTGATGCTTCTGCGCCCGCACGACGATCTCTCGGGCGCCCCGGGACTCGGCGAGACCGATGGCATGGCCCAGCAGCCATCGACCCAGGCCTTTACGGCGGTAAGCCTCGGCAACGGTCAGCGTCACCAGCTCAAAGCGCGTCGGCGTCAGCGGCCGGATGCCGTACCCGCCGACCACCTGGTCATCGTATTTGGCAACCCGCAGCAGGTTCAGCGCCAGGACTTCGCGCAGGGCGTTCTCTTCCCCACCGGCTGCTTCCAGCAGATCCCATGGAACCTCATCCGTGTAAGGCCGATAAATCTTCGCATCCCGAGCACTGAAACCGCTCACCAATGTCCGGTTCCCGGCGCACCCTTGATGGGCCCACGCAGTCCGATGGTCACCCAGCCGCCATAGTATCCGCCGGGCTGCGGCGCCACTTGCTGTTCGCCAACAAAACAGCGAAGCCGTCCGGGATAGAAGGCGAACCAGCCGCCGATGGCAACAAACTCGGGAAAAGTCGCCTGATAGCTCCAGGCCGCGGGATCCACATCCCGCCAGGCAAAGCTCTGAGCAAGACCTTTCCACTCGCACAGCGAACGTGCCGACGTCGCCACTAGAGAGTGCGTATCCACGTCCTCGGGCGGGAAGTAGTAGGTGGGCGCACCCGCCGTCTCCACAACGCGGCAGCCGTCAGCCGTTTCCGCGAGGATCGCGTCGCCGGGGGTCAGCACGCGCAGCTTAAGTGCCACCTTCTCCAGCCTGGGTGGCCGGGGAAAGTCCCATACCGACTCCTCCCCGGGTCCGACGCTTTCGGCGAATTCCGGTCTCTGCTCGCCGCGAAAGCGCCATTGCTCACGGGCAACCCGGATCTCTTCCGTCAGCGCCAGAACTTCCACCAGCTTCCGCCTCCATCGGTTGATAAACCGTCTCTGAAAGACATCAGTCGTCGGGTAAGAACAGGCGCTATTAGATCATAGTGATCCCAATCGTCTTTCACAGCGTACGGCTCGTCGCCGAAGACCATCCGGTAGTCGGCTAGATAGTCCGCGTATCGGGCTTCGGTAAACAATCGACCCTCGCAGTTGAAATGCTCGGCTCGCAGCACCCCGCCACACCCGGCTACGGCGAGCTCGCTGCCGGTAGCTTCCCGAAAGCGAATCCGCAGTACCAGGTTCGATGCCTGGTCCTGCAGCGCATCGCTGAGCAGCTGATGGTTGGCGCACCACGCCATGTACATACCCATGGGCACAGCCGCACGGTCGATGGAACCGGCAAGCGGCAGATGCCTGTCCAGCTCGTCATAGACCGCTTCTCGAGCTTCAGCTTCGCGCATCAAGCCGAGCCAGGCAGTCGGGACAGCGCCTGCGAGAGATCGTCGAGCAGATCCTGCGGTGTCTCGATCCCCACGCTGAGCCGGATCAACCCGTCGCCGATTCCCAGCGCTTTCCGGTGCTCCGCGGGCAGGCTCGCGTGCGTCATTAACGCCGGATGCTCGATGAGAGACTCCACGCCTCCCAAACTTTCAGCCAGCGTAAACACTTCCACACTTTCCAGAAGTAATCTAGCAGCCGCCAGGCCACCCCGCAGGTTGAACGCCAGCATGCCGCCGTGGCCGGAGCTTTGCCGAACCGCAAGTTCATGCTGGGGGTGTGACTCGAGCCCTGGGTACGCGACCCACGCCACCTGCGCGTGGTCCTGCAGCATCTGGGCGACCGCCTGGCCGTTGCGCTCGTGTGCCTGCATGCGCACAGCCAGCGTTTTCAGGCTGCGCAGGCACAGATACGCATCGAACGTGCTCTGGATACCTCCCATGGTATTGCTGAGAAATTCCAGCCGATCGGCAAGCGCCTCGTCGTCGGTAACCACGAGCCCGCCGATGAGATCGCTGTGCCCGTTAATGTATTTGGTGGAGGAGTGCAGAACGAGATCCGCACCCAGCTCCAGAGGCCGCTGAAACCAGGGGCTGAGAAAGGTGTTGTCCACCATCAGCAGCGCCTCCCTGACCCGGGTGATCTCGGCTAGCGCCGCGATATCCACCAGCTTCATGAGCGGATTGGTAGGCGACTCGATCCAGACCATGCGGGTGTTCGGACGCATGGCCTCCACCAGCGCGGACGGGTCGCTGAGATCGAGATAAGTGAAGTCTATGCCCTGCTTACGAAACACCTGCTCGAACAACCGATAGGTGCCCCCGTACATATCGTCGCAGCACACGACATGGTCCCCCTGCTGCAGAAGATGCATGACGGTGGTCGCGCCGATGCAGCCGGAAGCAAAAGCAAACCCGAACCGGGCGCCCTCGAGATTGGCAACGCAGGCTTCGTAGGCCCGTCTGGTCGGATTATGCGACCGGGAGTACTCGTAGCCCTGATGCACACCCGGCGAGCTGTGCGCAAAGGTAGACGTCAGGTACAGGGGGGTCACTACCGCGCCGGTGACGGGGTCGGGCGCCTGTCCGGCATGGATGGCACGGGTCTCGAATCCGAATCGGTCCTTGTTCCAATTCATGAGTTCTCCTGGGGGCGCAAAGCGGGCTCAAGCAGCAAGACCAGCGTCTGGCCGCGCACATTAGCCGGCCGTCACGCGAGATTCAACGCCGGTGCAACGCCGGTGCAACGCCGGTGCAACGCCGGTGCCATGCGGGTGCCACCCGGCTACAGCCCAGGTGCAACCCTGCCAGGTATTACGTAAGGTTGCCCTTTGCTCGCTGCGGGGGAACCCACCATGGACATGGCGCTATCCACTTTCGCCCCAAATCTCTTCGAAGGACGCGTAGCGCTGGTCACCGGCGGCGGGCGCGGAATTGGTCGAGAGATCGCTCTGGCGTTCGCTGGCCTCGGTGCCGATCTGGTTATTGCCAGCCGCAATCCTGAACATCTGGATCCCACAGCTGGCGACATCGAAACGCGGGGTCGGCAGTGTCTTGCTCAGCCTACCAACGTTCGCGACCCGGCCCAGGTCGACGCACTGCTGGAATCCGCGCTTCAGCGCTTCGGCAAGATCGACTTTCTCATCAACAACGCGGGTGGCCAGTTTCCTGCGCGTCCGTTCGACATCAGCGATAACGGCTGGCGTTCCGTCATAGATCTGAACCTCAACGGTACCTGGAACGTGACCCAGCGCGTCGGCAGACACATGGTGGAGCGCGGTTTCGGCAGCATCGTCAACATCGTGCACATCTATTCGTTTCACCGCGGCGCACCGCCATTCGCCCACTCCGGTGCAGCGCGGGCCGGCGTCGTGAACCTCACCCGGACGCTTGCCTACTACTGGGCCCGCAAGGGGGTGACCATCAACGCTCTGGCGCCCGGCAGCATCGCCACCGAAGGACTGCGTGAGGAGGAGTACGCCAAGGCGGACAGCGAGGACTACGAGACTCAGTCCATAAAAGACATCCCCTCACACAGGTTGGGGAACGTGGACGAGGTGGCGGCCATATGCGCATTTCTGTGCTCGCCGGCGGCGCGCTATATCAACGGCGCCGACCTGATCGCCGACGGGGGCTACTATCTGGATACCTGGACACCCATGCTGGACCCCGAAGTCTGACAGGTTCGCCCTCCCGGTCATCGGCCGGACCCGTTGCAGCCGCTGGGCACATCAGGCGGGCCCTAGAGGCTTTTCGCCCCGCAGAATGATCCGGTGCATCTCCCTGCGCTGCCCGGGATAGTCATTCAGCGGGTAGTGCTGCACCGAACGATTGTCCCAGATGGCCAAAGTGCCCGGCCGCCAGCGCAACCGCGTACAACGCTCGGCGCGCACAGCAAATGCCTGCAGGTAGGAAAGAAGGGGCAGGCTTTCCTCCCGTGTCATGCCGTCGAAACACTCGGTGTGAATCAGGCTCAGGTAAAGCGCGCGCCTGCCGGTCACCGGATGAACGCGAACTGCGGGATGATCCGCTTCTGTCGGTGAGTCACTGTCCTTCAAGGCGACGCCCTGCCCTGCGACTGCGGCGTAATCACCACTCCCACTGTGCACCATGTTAGCGCTGTTGTGGGCAATCAGCCCATCAAGCACCCGCTGCAGGCCCGGTGACAGAGCCTCATAGGCGGTCCGCATATCGGCAAAAAGCGTATCACCACCGATGGGGGGAATCTCTACGGCATAAAGCATCGTCAGCCCCGGTGGTTCCGGCAGGTAGGAAGTATCGGTGTGCCATGCACCGCCAAAGTTGCTCTGATCCTCGGGGTTTTTGACCACCGCCACCACGTAGGGAAAACCCGCCAGAGGCTCGGCGAAAGGATACGCAGCGGGCTCTCCAAGCCTGCCGGCCAGCTCCGTCAGGGACCCTGGCGTCAGCGCCTGACCACGCAAAACCACGAGGCCCTGCTCGTGAACCTGGTCGAGGAGCTCGCCGACATCCAGCTCGGCAACCGGCGTTCCGCGCTGCTCAACCCCCAGAGCACCGGACATAGGAATCCACTTTCCATTCCGGATCATCGGTCAGACCGGTCTGTCGCCGGCGATTGTGACCCGGTACATCCTGCGGTGCATGGGAAAGTAATCGTTGATGGGCTTGTGCTGCGTGGACCGGTTATCCCAGATGGCCACGGTCCCCGGCTTCCAGTTCAAACGCACGGTGAACTCATCGGTCGTCACGTGCTGATAGAGAAAGTTCAGAATGGACCGGCTCTCAAGGGGCGTTAGCCCCTCGATGTGGGCAGTGAACAGCGAGTTGACGAAGATGGCCCGGCGCCCGGTTTCGGGATGGGTGCGGACGAGCGGGTGCCTCACAGGCGGATTGCTTTCAATCGCCGCGGCGAGCCTTTCCGGGCCGCCAGGCTCAGCCAGGCTTTCCTGGAAGCCCTGGCGAAAATCATGAATCGCGTACAGGCCCTCCAGCAGTTTCTGCATTGGCTCCGAAAGCGCGTCATAGGCAGCGGTCGCGCTGGCCCACAGGGTATCTCCGCCATAAGGAGGTGCGATTTGAGCCTGCAGCAGGGTGATGGCAGGGGGAGCCGGTCTGAAAGTCATGTCACTATGCCAGGCTTCGATCTTGCTCGGGACCTCCGCCGTGCTCTCGAGAATCTGCACGTCCGGGGCGGCTTCCACGATTGGATAGGCCGGGTGTACCTCAACCTGTCCGAAGCGACGAGCAACGCTTTGAAGCGCCAAGGGGGTTATGTCCTGGTTCCGAAGGAAAAGCACTTCGTGGCCCAGAAGCGCGTCGTGCAGGTTGCCAAACAGGTCGTCCGACACGACAACGTCAGCCAGCGAGACACCGACTGCCCAGGCCCCCAGCGCACCCGCTGCTTTTTCGAGCTCCATCGTGGCATTCTACCGACCGTAAAGTTTGAGAATGCTACACCAGTGAACGACCCGTCAATGGATCCAGCCACCGACCAGAGCCCGCCCGCCGAGGGGGTTATTCAGTTCGCTTACGATCTTCAGCCAGCCGACGAAGCACCAACTTCGACGGAGAATTTCGCTCAGATGGCGGCCTGGCGGAGCATTCTTCGGCAGCTGGAGCTGCTGGGCCAGGACCCCCTTCGTTATGAGGGTCTTGGCTTCGGAAATCTGAGCGCGCGGGACCCGCAGCAGCCAGATGAATTCGCCATTACGGCCAGCCAGAGCAGCGGGGCCGATGCGCTGACTGAAAAGAGCCTCGTGCGCGTACTGCACTGTAATCTCGGGCGATTCTGGGTCGATGCCGAGGGGTCTCACCCCCCCTCTTCCGAAACTCTGACCCACGGCATGATCTATGCGGCGGATTCAGCGATACATTGGATTTTCCATTGTCACAGTCCGGAAATCTGGAACCGGGCTGCGGATCTGGCCTTGCCATGCACCGCCGAGAACGTGGGCTACGGTACGCCGTCCATGACGGCCGCGGTCGCCCAGGTGCTGCGGCGACACAGATCAAGACCCATACTCTTCGCAACCCTGGGACATGAAGATGGCCTGTTCGCCTGCGGCGCCACGGCTCAAGAGGCCGGCGCCCTGCTCGTAAGCACCCTCTCCAGAGCTAGAGCCAGAACCAGCAATTGAGGACATGAACATACCCAAAACCATCATCTGGGAACGAGACAGCTTGCAGCTGCTGGATCAGCGACGGCTGCCTGGGGCAGTGCACTATCTGCAAATCAGCAACCTGGAACAAGCCATAGACGCAATCCGCACTCTGGCAGTCCGCGGGGCACCCGCTATTGGGATTGCTGCCGCGTATGCTCTGGTGGTGGCAATGAGCCGAGAGGAGCACACAACGGCCGTGAGCTTCCAGGATCGTCTGGCAGCGTTGGCAGAACGTCTGCGCTGCGCCCGTCCTACGGCGGTGAATCTCGCCTGGGCGATAAATCGTGTGCAGGCGCGAGCGGCCGCGGACCCTTGCCTGGGGGCGATCCGGGACGAAGCAGAGGCCATTCATGCCGAAGATCGGCGCATCTGCCGGGCTATTGGTGCGCACGGCAAACGCCTCATCACTCCGGGCTGCACCGTCCTGACACACTGCAACGCTGGAGCCCTGGCCGTATCCGAACTGGGCACGGCAACCGCGCCCCTTTACCTCAGCCACGCAGACGGGGTTCCTTTCAGAGTTTTCGCAGACGAAACGCGTCCGCTGCTGCAGGGCGCGAGGTTGACCGCCTGGGAACTGGCGGAAGCCGGCGTGGATGTCACCCTGATCTGCGACAACATGGCGGCCACGTTCATGGCGCGCAACGAAATAGACCTGGTCCTCGTCGGCACCGACAGGGTCACCGCAAACGGCGACGTGGTAAACAAGATCGGCACCCTCAATCTAGCCGTGCTGTGCCACCACTATGGCGTGCCCTTCTACGTGGCGTGCCCGTCTTCCACCTTCGACCCCGACACCGCCTGCGGAAAAGACGTCCCGATCGAGGAACGCGACCCGGCGGAAGTGCTGGGCACGGCAGCCGCGCGCGTACCCGCGCGCAACCCGGCTTTCGACGTCACGCCCGCAGACCTGGTCACAGCCATAATCACAGAGCACGGCATCGCCCGCCCGCCGCTGGCCGACGCCCTGGCAGACCTGATGTCAAAACCCGGGCTTCCTTTCAACTGAACGAGATTTCCGAATAGCGCGCGCCCGCCGGAAGCGTTTCGCTGAGGTAAAGGGCCGGAGGTCGCAACCGGATGTAGATACGAGATGTCACCGGCTGCACTTTTACACCTCTAGGACGCCTGCTGCGGGCCAGCGTTACGTGCGGACGAAACTGTCGATCCGCCGGACCGAGCCGTTCTATCAGCCCGGCATGCCAGCTGGCCAGCACGCGATGCGGATGGAGTTCCGCCACCGCCACGGCTGCACGACTCGGCCTTGGCAGCCCGGTGATAGCCATGAGTTCGCAGCGCAACGGGCCAGCGCCCAGCGTCTGCACCTGCTTCGATGTTGTTCTAGCCTGATCCTCAGTGAGCTCACCGAGAAACAGCAGGGTCACGTGCAGATTATCTGGGTTCACGGGCGTGAACCCTTCGATCTTCGGCGCCAGCCGACTCAGCCGAGCGGCAGAATCAGATTCCAGAAAGGCCGCGACAAAACAGCGCAAACGGCGCTCTCAAACGGCACTTTTGACCCGCACCAGGAGCGCTCAGTGAGTACTCTGGTGGTAAATGTGTTCGGCTCTGGCCAGAGGGTTTACGAAGGTGCTGTCCTTGCCGCGATAGCGGACCTCCGGGAAACCCATGTTCATGATCTCTCTGACTCTCGATCGATTGCCGTCATCGACGTCAATCATGATGAGATATAGCCCTGCTTCGATATCTGCATGATAGGGCGCGATCTTATAGTTCTCACGAGACAGACCGACCATACCGCCCTGCCAGGCCCCAAACAGGCCACCGACCATGGTCATCAGCACAACGGTAAACGGATCGATCCCCCAGGGCAGTACCTGGGTGAACCAAGCCAGCAGGCCAACGGCGAGCCCGACAGCGGCCCCACACAGAGCCCAGCGCTCACCGGTATGGATTACATCCAACTGCTGATAGGTGGTAGCGGACCGGACGTGGTGCTGATACAGGCCAGTTTCGTCTTTGGCGAGCACGTGAAAGTTCCCCTCCCGAATGCCCTCGTTGTGCAGGGTCTGTGATACACGCTCACAGGTTTCGACGTCTTCGGCAACGAAATACAGTCGTTTCATCGAAATTTCCTCGCGGTTCTCTGACGATTCGATCTCTATTGCCGAGTATACGCACCCACCCTGCCAACGTTAGACTGATTTCCTCTAAACGCTCCCTTTGATACAAAACATGGCTATGAACGCCCGCCCGCGCCCCCGCGCTTGCACCCGTGCCCGCTCCTACAACCGAGAGGGCCTTGGGCGCGACAGCTTATGAGCCGCTACCGTCCCCCGGCAGCGAAGTCCTCGCCCTACATCACCCCGGACGGCTACGCCCGTCTGCAGGCCGAGCTGAAGGCGCTATGGAAAGTTACCCGCCCTGAAGTCACCCGCAAGGTGTCCGAGGCGGCGGCCATGGGGGATCGTTCCGAAAATGCCGAGTACATCTACGGCAAGCGCCAGCTGCGGGAAATCGACGGTCGCATCCGCTTCCTTTCAAAACGTCTCGATGCTCTGACCGTGGTCGATCGCGCTCCGAAAGACAGAACGCGGATATTCTTCGGCGCCTGGGTAACCATCAAGGACGCCGACGGAGCAAACCAGCGCTACCGGCTCGTCGGACCCGACGAGTTCGACGACGCCACGGAATACATCAGTATCGATTCTCCCATGGCCCGGGCGCTGCTGAAGAAACAGACGGGCGATGAGATACGCTTCTCCAGGGATCAGGGAGAGCGGGTCTTCCGGGTGGTAGAAATTTCTTACGACGAACCGACGGATTCGAGGGATCAATCCGTATAACTGAATAACAAACGGCATATTCAACCAAACCGAATAGCAGGTAGCGTTATGAAATATCAGAACCCCACAATCTACAGCGCCGCGGTGGGAGCTGCCCTTTTGTGCGCCGCGGGTGCTTTATCCGCCGCAGGCGCTCCATCCGCCGCAGGCGCTCCATCCGCCGCAGGCGCTCCATCCGCCGCAGGCGCTCCATCCGCCGCAGGCGCTCCATCCGCCGCAGGCGCTCCGTCCGCCGCAGGCGCTGCCTGGGCCGGGCATCACGGACCCCGCTTCCCGGTCAGCATAGAAGATGCCGAGGCCCGGGAAGAAGAACGTTTCGTCACCGTAGATGCAGATGGCAACGGCGAAATCAGCCCGGAAGAGTTCGAGGCTGCGCCGGGACCACGCCACCACCGCGGTTCGCGCGGTCATCACGGACAGGCTCGAAATCCGGGGCAGACAGCGACGAAAGATGAGCAACTGTTCCGCACTCTGGACAAAAACGGCGACGGCTTGCTGTCACCCGAAGAGTTCAGCACTCGGGAACTGCGCGCAGCAGCTCGCGCTATGAAGCGCAAGCAGATGTTCACGACGCTCGATGCCGACGGCAACGGCGTGCTGACCCGGGGTGAACTGCCCAACATGGGCGCCGGGCTGCGCGCTATGGATACGGACGGCGACGGCGTCGTCACGAAGGAGGAAGCGTCGATGCATCATCGGCCTCGCGGACCCGTCGACAGCTGATTCGTAGCCGTAGCAGGTGGGCGAGCCCGGCGATGACGAATTGATGAAGGCTGTCAGTGCAGGGGACCAGGTGGCGTTCAGCCATCTCGTAAAGCGCCACCTGCCGATACTGCATCGCTATCTGACTCATCTCGCTGGGTCGGCGGCCGATGGAGACGAACTTTCTCAGGAGGCGTTTCTCCGAGTCTGGCAATCGGCCGACAAATTTCGCCCCGGCAAAGCCCGCTTTATTACCTGGCTGCACAGAATCGCCCACAACCTGTATATCGACGAAATCCGCAGGAACCGGCCCGACAATCTGCCCTTGGATCCAGAGGCGGTCGACGAGAGTCCCGGTCCCGAGCAGCAGATGCAGCTTGGTCAGGAAAGCCGGCTGCTACAACAGGCGCTTGCGGAGCTGCCGGAGGCACAGCGTTCAGCGCTGCTGCTCTGTCAGGTCCAGGGTTTTTCCAACCAGGAGGCGGCGGCAATCATGGATACCGGCGTGCGGGCATTGGAATCGCTGCTGGCGCGCGGCAGACGCGGACTACGCCAACGCCTCGCCAGGTCAGTTCCTTCAACCGTCAAAAAAGCCGGGCAGCAATGAACGCCATGGATGCAAAAAACTTTGAACAGGCGCTGGACCGTTGGGGGTCGGACCTCAGTGACTGGCCGGCAACGGAACGCCAGGCGGCCGAGGCGCTGCTGGTGCGCTCGAAAGACGTCCAAACGCTTATGGAGGCAGAACGCCAGATCGATTCCGCGTTGTCCGCGCTCCGAGAGCACGCGGTCTCTTCCCGTCTGGAACAGCGCATTCTGACGCGGCTACCGGCCGTCGCGGGCTCAGATCCGGCTGCAGGCGCTTATGACGGCCAATGGATATGGTCGTGGCTCAGCGCCAAGGTCTGGCGACCGGTGCTGCTCGCCGGGGTGCCGCTCATCTTCGGCTTCGCCATGGGGTTCGGGCTGCCTGATCTTACTGAGCAGGAGCTTGCAGAACAGATTTCCATGCTTGCTTTGAGCGATATCTATCAGGAGATCGACGATGCGCAGCAGTAAGGGGCTGGTGATTGCCCTAGGGCTCTCGCTGGCCCTCAACCTCGCCCTCATCGGGTTCGTTGCAGGCCGGGCCAGCGTTGCCGGCATGAAACACCTGGCGCCGGACCCGTCTCTGGGCGCCTTCCGGTTGGTGCACCAGCTGCCGGAAGCACGCAGAGACGCGCTGCGCCCGCTCATCCGAGAGCACTTTCGAGGCATCCGCCCGAAACTGCAGCAGCTGCACGCGGCGCAGACGAAGATTCGCGAGGCTCTTGACTCCGAACCCTACGCGCCCGCTGAGCTCGAGCGTGCGCTTGGCGAATTCCGTACGGCCCTGCTGGCAAGCCAGGAACACAGCCACCGCGCGCTGATCCGTCTGGCGTCGGAGATGTCGCCGGACGAGCGGCAGCAGATGATGGCGGCGATGGCCTGGAACCCGGGCCGTCGCCAGAATTCTTCCGGGCACCCGCATCCACCAGGACCGCCACCCGAAGGTCCACACGGGCCATGATCAAAACCTTGCGATGCGGGAGAGAATCGGAGCCATCCCTTTCGGGGTGTTGAGTGTGGGTATTTAGTCTGAGTGTTAAGATGACCCATTTCTGCACCCCCACCGGCACGCGGAGCCCGAATTCTTGGCAGCGATAACTTCAATCGGATCATCAACCGTGTCGGCGCTGGATGATTTCATCGAACACACTCTCAAAGCCTATCCACGTCTGGAAAGGTGGTACGACCCGGAGTGGCGTTCACCCTGCGAGTGCGCAGCACCGTTCAGGAACGCTCAAGGCGAGCAGAGCATACTGTGGCGGCCGTTCAAGCGATCAGAACCCCAGTATCAGGATCTCGCAGGAGTGGAACGGGCACTGGAAATCTCGCTTCATCCGGATATCCGGACCTACTATGGCAGCTACTGGTCCGGCGGCCTCGAGGCCGAGGCGCCAGAAGGCCACGTCAGCCTGATATTGCTGTGGAATATGGAAGACGCCGCTCGGCTGGTGGAAAACCTGATCGGCCACGCGCTGGCTAAACGCCAGGCTCGTAGCCCGTTCACTGTATTCTTTGCATGCACTGAGCCCGACGCCGAGGAGTTCCTCAGCATCGACAATGAAACCGGAGAGGTGCTGCTGGAAAAACCAGGAAGCAGGCCACTGCGCGTCGTGGCCGAAAATCTGCCGCAATTTCTGCAGACCCTGGTCCCCGCCAGCCCGGAGATCTCCCACGACGCCAATTCCGGTGTGAGCCGGTGAGTCAGATTCAGGCGTCGCGCTCAACGACGCGGCCATGAAACGGCTGCGCCTGGAACCTATCCACCAGATCACCGGAGATCTCAAGCTACCGGGATCAAAAAGCATATCCAACCGCGCGCTACTGCTGGCGGCGCTGGCAGAAGGCGCTACGCGCCTCGAAAACCTGCTGGACAGCGAGGACACCCGTTACATGCTGGCGGCTCTCGACCAGCTGGGCGTTCCGGTGGTACGGCACGGGGACATCTGGACCGTAGCCGGCCAGGGCGGGCCGCTGGTGCGGAAAGACACGCACCACGAACTGTTTCTGGGTCTCGCTGGAACGGCATTCAGGCCGCTCACCGCCGCTCTTACCCTTGGCAGGGGCACTTTCGTGCTCGACGGCACCCAGCGCATGCGCGAGCGACCGGTCGGAGACCTGGTAGACGCGCTGCGCCAACTGGGCGCGTCCATCCGTTACCTGGGCGCCGAGGGATATCCCCCGCTGGCAGTGGCAGGCACGGGGCTGGCAGGGGGCGCGGCCAGCATTCGAGGTAACGTTTCCAGCCAGTTTCTCACTTCGCTGCTGCTCTCGGCGCCACTTGCGAAAGCACCCGTACGAGTCACAGTCATCGGCGAGCAGGTATCCAAACCGTACTTGGAAATCACCCTCCACATGATGGGTCAGTTCGGCGCCCAGGTACGTCACCAGAACTACCAGAACTTTGACGTCAGCCCCGGCGGCTACCGGACGCCGGGCAACTATCTGGTGGAAGGAGACGCGTCCTCGGCTTCCTACTTTCTGGCGGCGGGAGCAATCCGCGGCCCGGGCGTGACCGTCTACGGAATCGGCAAAAGCAGCGTCCAGGGCGATGTGGCATTTGTCGACGTCCTGGCCTCCATGGGCGCAAGCGTGACCAAGCATGTCGACTGCATAAGGATCACACCCGGAGAACACCCCCTGAAAGCGGTGGATGTGGATCTCAATCACATACCTGACGCCGCCATGACGCTGGCCGTTCTGGCTCTGTTCGCCGAAGGAACCACCAGCATCCGCAATATCGGCAACTGGCGGGTCAAGGAAACCGACCGGCTCCATGCCATGACAACCGAGCTGCGCAAAGTCGGCGCCCGAGTGGACGAAGGAAAGGACTATCTTCGCGTCACCCCGCCGGATCGTTTCACCAGCGCGGAGATCGAAACCTACGGCGATCACCGAATGGCTATGTGTTTCTCTCTGGTGCCGCTAGCCGGGGTCCCCGTCACCATTGTGGACCCAGACTGCGTCGGAAAAACATTCCCCGACTATTTCGAACGCTTTCAGTCGCTGGCGGCTTGACCGGAACCCGCAGCGGGTCCGGAGGAAACAGAAGGCTTGAGCCGGACTCTCGGCTTCCGGTGATCGGGAGGCTCGTGGGGGGCCATCGACCTCAACAACCCGACGACGGCCATGAGGCAGCCATCTTCCCCTCCGGCAACACCGCGCGCCCGGGACAGGACGAGGTGGGCCATAAACATCCGTGCGAGCGCGGCAACGTCCAGATCGCCCGGCAGCCCGCCTTCCCGCTGCAGGGATTCGAGAGCCGCCCGCAAGGCTTCGCCGCCCAGCTCCTCGTCTGTTCCGGTTTCTGCTCTCGACTCCAGTAGCCGCCAGATCAACAGACGAGACAGAGTCTGGTCCAGCTGGCTTATGAGGCGATTCAGCTGCTCGTCCACAGTCCCCCGCACGCTGATCAGCCCCTTCAGCCTATCGGCAAGAACGGCACCGTAAACCCCCTGCTTGTCGCCGAAGTAGTGATACAGCATGCGCTTGTTGATGCCCGCGCGATCGGCGATCCGGTCCACTCGCGCGCCGGCAAAGCCCACGGTGGCAAACTCGGCGGCGCCGGCATCAAGAATGCGTCGCCGCGCGGCCTCGGGGTCACGCCTAGCGCCCGCTGGCGCCGTATCCTCCTGTTCAGCCAAAGTATCCATTTGGTTATGAACTATGTAACTATATAGTTAGTTATAATTAAACAAGGGTCCGCTCTTCGCAACCCTCAGATTTTCCTGACATTACTGGGATTGTCCGCCGGAGCAAATTGAACGTGATCGATAGTAACCAAACAGTTACAGTCTGTCATATGGCATCCTGGAAATGCATCGCCGACGCGCGGACAAGTTGCGACAGCGTCGAGCGCGGAACTCAAGCAGCACCAGATGCCGAAAACAGACCGGAATGGCGACGCTCCAGATCGAGCAGGAAGCGTTTGGTTTCCAACCCGCCACCAAAGCCAGTCAACGCACCACCGCTGCCGATGACGCGGTGGCAGGGAATGACAATGGGCAGCGGATTGCTGGCATTGGCGCCGCCCACCGCGCGAACAGCCTTAGGATTTCCAATCGCGGTCGCAATCTCCCGGTAGCTGCGGGTCTGCCCGTATGGAATTTCCTGCAACGCGGCAAGCACCCGCTGCTGAAACGGAGTCACATCGGGCGCCAGTGCCAGGCTGAACTGGTGCCGCTGGCCGGCAAAGTAGGCGCGCAGTTGCAGCTTGGTTTCCCGGAAAGGCTCGTCATGGCGCTCCCACTCCGGGTCGGCCCCACGTGCCTTGCGGCCGCTGGAGAACCGGATGTGCTTCAGACTGCCGTTCTCCGCAGCCAGCAACAGCCTACCGATGGGGCTGTCCATGTAGGTGTATATCATCGCAACGTCTTCCCTTCTCAACGCCTGTCAGACTGCCGTTCTGCAACGCTCCGACAGCTTCCAGAGATACATTACCGCGTAAGAACGCCAGGGTTGCCAGGCAGACGAGATGCGGCGGGCCTCGCCAGCTGTGGTTCCCAAAACCTTGAGGACCGCCCAGTCGCCGTGCGGAAAAGCATCGGGGTCCTTGGCGATCCGCATGGCTACGTAGGCGGCGGTCCAGGGACCTATTCCCCGGATGGCGCAGAGTCTGTCCTGCAGCACCTCCACATCGGCCCCGTCATCCAAGATGAGATCGCCCTGAGCCACCACGGCCGCCAGGCTGCTGATGGCTTGACCGCGCAGGCCAGGCATGCCGATCTCCGCCGGCGTAGCGCAACTGAGGGCCGCTGCAGAGGGGAAACGGCCGTCGCCATAGGTTTCCATCAGGCGTCGACCGAGAGAGGTCGCTCTATCTACGCTTACCTGTTGTCCCAGGACTGCCCGAACTGCGGTCTCGAAACCGTCCCAGGCACCCGGCACCCGAACTCCCGGGCTGGCAACAACCACCTCAGCCAGCCGGGGGTCCCTCGCCAGATGAGCATCTACAACGCTGGAATCAGCATCCAGGTCAAAAACCCGACGCACCCGGGCAATCACATCCGCCAGCTCTATAGCCGGGTCCGCAGGAACGGAAAGAACGAGTGCCTCGTCTTCGGCGGTCACATTAATCCAGTGGTGCTGGCCGCGTCGATCGGTGATGCGACGCCGGTAACTGCCAGCGTCGACCTCTTCAAGACCGGGCAACGCCCGGCGGCGCAGAAAAGCAAATATCCATTGGGCGTTGTAAGGCAGCCGGACCGGCAAGCGAAACTGCAAAGACCCAGAAGCTGCGGGCCGCCTGCCACGACCAGCGGCCCGCAGTGCCCTCGGGCTGCGGCCGTAGACCTTCAGCATGTCGTCGTTGAACCGGCGCACGCTGCCATATCCCGCCTGCAGCGCGATCTGAGCCAATGGCGCATCACTGTCGTCGATGAGCCGCTTCGCAAGCTGGCGGCGCCGCGTCTGCGCGAGGCTCTTCGGCGTGGCACCCAACTCCTGACTGAAAAGCCGGTTCATGTGACGCTGGCTCATTCCCAGACGTTGAGCAAACTGCGTCGCCTGGACTCGATCCAGCAACCCGCCGTCAATGAGCCGCAAACCCCGCAGCACCGACCGACTGCTGATGCACCACTCCGGCAATCGGGCAGCATTCTCGGGACGGCAGCGCAGGCAGGGCCGAAATCCTGCGTCCTGGGCGGCGGCTGCCGACGGGAAAAGCCGCACGTTCTCGCGTGCCGGCAGCCGTGCTGGGCAGACCGGTCGACAGTAGATGCCCGTGGTGATCACACCGACGAAAAAGCGCCCGTCAAAACGAGGATCCCGGGAAAGACGGGCTCGCTCACAGACATCAGGCTCGGGCAACATGGGGAACTCCGGGGACTGGTTCTCAACTTTCGATGCGAACCACTATAATCCGACCCTTAGAAAAAAACTCGCCAGAACTGGACACTGTGCCGAATCCCCATACTCCTGATCCCGCCTTTACCGCGACACTGAAGGGCAGCCACGTTCGCCTGGATGTCGCGGTGCGCCTTGCACCCGTAAGCATCGCAAAGCCCTGGGGTCGAGAGATCTGGTACACGGGAATTGAAGCCAGAGGCGAGAGCCAGGTCCTGACCGAATCAGGCCCGCTGGGACTTTCGCAATATCTGCAGCTGGCGCCGCATCGGCTGTGCCGCAATTTGCCGCTAACACTGCTGAAAGTCCTGGAACCAAGCCCGCAGCCCGTGCTGGGCGACCTCTATTTCGAGCTGCACGACGAGAAGCAGGAGGTCTATGTGGTAACCCGCATCGACCAGGCAGCCTGGCCCGAGGGTAAGGGTCGAATTCGACTCGGCATGAACCAGACTGCACGTCGAGCGCACGGCGACGATCTGGCTTTTCGCACCGCCTATCTGAACGCGGTCAAGGCCTACGAAAAAGTCCGCCGCAAAATCGACCAACAGGCCGCAGCACCAGCGCCGGAACTGGCGGCTCGCGAGGCCACGCTTCGGCACGCCATGGAAGCCTTCACCGAGTTGCGCAGCGTGGCGATCGGCGACGTCGTCGTGGTGCCCACGGGACTGCCCCACGCCCTTCAACACGGCGTCAGGGTTATCGAGTTCCAGACGCCGACGTACGAGCGAAAAATCATTTCCTTTGCTCAGAGGGTACTGACCCAAGATCACTGGGACAGCGAGCAGGCCATCGCGCGAATGCGCCTGGAACCGCCAGCTGAAACGGAAACACGGCCCGTGGCCAAAGGCATCGACGAGGTAACCGGGCTGAACGGTCTGGGTATGTGGCGGGTTTGCCTGGCGCCCGGAGCAACCATGCAGTTGCCCAACCACCCGAGCTACGCGATCTGCATGGTGGCAGCTGGCAGGCTGAAACTTGGACCCCTCTTGCTGGAAGCCGAACAGGCGGCCTTCGTGCCCGGATGGCTGCTGCAAGAGCGGCGGGCACAGGCATCGACCACGGTAACCAACCCGACAGACATCCAAGCGATTATGCTCATAGCCGCGGCAGACCTGTGAGCGAGGCTGACGATCCTCGGCCCGTCGCCGCCGGCTCAGGTCAGTGGGGCACGCTGCGCCTTGCCCTGCGGCGCGTATCTCCGGCAGCCATTTTTGCACTCGTCTATTTCGGCATCCTGGTCTACCCGCTGATGCGGATACTGCTGCTGTGTTTCCCCGGCTGGCAGCCGGAGACGCCCGTTCTCCTGCTCATAATGGTCGGCCCCCTGGCGGGGCGTCTGAGCTACGAATGGGTGCCCGGTCGCATCACCCGCTGGCTGTCCGCACTGTCTCTGACCTGGCTGGGCGTATGCTTCATTGCGTTCACGCTGGTGGCACCCTGGGAAGTGGCCAACCTGCTCCTGACCTTGAATCCACAGCCCTCCGGCTGGGCCCTGCTCGGTGCAACCGGCGCGCTTGCGGGGTACGGACTGGTGAATGCCCAGCGGCTCACCGTACGACAGATAGACATCCCGGCACCCGCTGAGCTGAAAGGCCGGCGGCTCGCGCAGATAAGCGACGTTCACGTCGGTTCCCGCAGCGGCCGCTTCCTGACGCGGGTCGTACGCCGCTTGAACACTCAGAACCCGGACCACGTGCTGATCACCGGCGACCTGGTGGACTTTCGCAACATCCAGGAACAGGAGTTGGCCGCGCTGGGCGAGATCAACGCCCCCGCCTTTTTCATCATCGGCAATCACGAACGTTACGTAGACGTGGAAGACATCTGCGCCCGCCTGAAGAATCTGGGCGTCAGGGTTCTGCGCAACGAGAGTCTGGAAGTCGGCGAGATGCAGTTGGTCGGCATCGACGATGCCGAAGCAAAAACCCAGGTAGGAAAGATACTGCCGTTTTTCGAGCCGCACGCCGACCGCTTCCGGATCCTGCTATACCATCGGCCCGACGGCGCTGCCGATGCCGCCGAGTGGGGCGCGGATCTGATGCTATGCGGCCACACGCACAACGGCCAGATCGTCCCGTTCAATCATCTGGTACGGCGCGTTTTCCCCCGAATCTGCGGTCTGTACAGGGTAGGAGACATGCATCTTTACGTATCGCCCGGGACGGGTACCTGGGGGCCGATACTGCGTCTGGGCTCACGCTGCGAAATCAGTATGATTCACCTGACTTAGAGAACCTCAAAACGCTGGCACAGGCACCCGCCGGAGACAAACCTATGAACTACGAAAAAGAGCTGATCGTCGAGCAGATCGAAATCGGCCCGATGCAGAACTTCACGTACATAGTGGGCTGCCGAAGCTCTCGAGAGGTGGTGATCGTCGACCCGGCCTGGGATATCGATGGCCTGCTTCGGCACATCGAAGAGAAGGAGTATCGCCTCACCGCCGCTCTGGTGACGCACTATCACCCAGATCACTGCGGAGGTTCGTACGGCGGACACAACATCGAAGGCATCAGCGAGCTCATCGCCCGCAATCCTGTGAAGATCTATGCGCACAAGAGTGAGGCGGACGGGGTAAGGAAGGTAACCGGGGTTTCAGACAGCGACCTGGCCCGGGTCGACTCGGGGGATCGATTGAGCATCGGAGACATAGAGGTGGAGTTTCTGCACACGCCCGGCCACACGCCCGGCTCCCAATGTTTCCGCATCAAGAACACGCTGGTTTCCGGAGACACCCTGTTCATAAACGGCTGCGGTCGAGTCGACCTCCCCGGATCAAACTCCGAAGACATGTACTACAGCCTGCAGAAACTCGCCTCGCTGCCGAACGACACCCTGCTGCTGCCAGGTCACAACTACTCCAGCGTACCCAACGCAACCCTGGGCGACACCCGCGCCCAGAACACCTACCTGAACATCAAGGACGTGAAGACCTGGAAGATGATCATGGGAGACTGACGGTCACTCCCCGCAACTGGCCGCCGAGGGGGGTATCTCGTCAACGAACGCCAGCATTGCCGGCACCTGCGGTGGGCAATCGCTGAGCGGTACGTATTCGACGGTGCGGCCCAGCATGGGTAGGCCCAGGTAGCCGCGCATCTTGAGCCGCCCATTGCGGTCAACCCACATCCGCGACCTGTACGTGTTCCCCGTTTTAGGGTCGTAAATGTTCCCCTGCCAGTGGCCATCCTCGAAACGATATCCAGACAGCAATTCCAGGCCGAGGACAGGTCGCTCGCGAAGCGCTTCGTCGTCGTTTCTATCATCCAGCCGAAGGTTGCCTGCCGGCCCCGCCTGCTCATCGGGTCGATAGACGGGATTTGTCAGCGCGAAGACCGTGGCGCTGAGGCCGTCATCAACCAGGGTGACCTCGAGTATGGATTCTTCGCCCGCCCAGAACCCGGTGACGGCGCTTCTGCCATCTTCAGCCCACGCCGACGGAACAGGCGGCCCGATGACAGCCAGAACCCCAAAAAAGCCACCGAACAGGACGAAGAACAACCTAAGGAACCTACCTAACAGCCTTCTACTCATGCCCTGCTCTCCTGCGAGTTCTGAATTCCGTCTTGTCCCAGCGATTCTGGATGGCGGGCGGACAAGCTCATAAGATAGCGGAAACAGGGGAGGCTATCCGCATGGACACGGGATACCTCACTGGCTTCGAGATCCAGTCAGAGGACCCGGGAATCGCCTGGTTCCGCTTCAACACCCCTGTACGTCTGAACGGCATGGCCACCTGCATCAAGCAGGATCTTATCGAAGCCGCAACCCAGGCGCAGATGGATAACACCGTTCGGGTACTGATATTCACCGGTAGCGACCGCGCCTTCTGCGCAGCAGACGACCTGAAGGCTTACAGCAGCGCGGAACTTGGTGGAACGCCGCCGATGCGAGCCATCTAGGCCGGATTTTCTGATGCGCAGGAGCATCGTCGCGGCTGAGCAGAGAAGAGCAACCGAAGTCAGGAGCCCACGATCCCACGGTCTTTGCGGCGAATGACAAGCGTCGCATCGCGCGGGATCTTGCCGCTGCCAAAGGGCGCAGGAAAGCTGGTGGCAATCGAATTGCCATTACCCGGATGCTGCAGGTTGCAAAACAACGTGCGGCGATCAGGCGTTACCGTTATGCCCGTGACCTCACACGAGATGACACCTTCAAGCAGCCGGCGCAGCTCGCCGGTAGCCGGGTCCGCAACAAGCATCTGGTCGTTGAGGCCCGCCGGCTGAGGGCCATCGGTCTCGATGAACAGACGCC
>JAHEEG010000019.1:20386-37149 GCA_024640825.1 Gammaproteobacteria bacterium | reverse complement strand
CCGGCCTCACGACTCGTTGCTACGAATTGCTCGGTGTGACGAGCAGCGTGAAGATCGGAGCCGCAGATCCCACAGGCGATGGACTTCACCAGCACCTCGCCCTGGCCAGGCACCGGGTCCGGCACCTCTGCGACCCACAGGCGGCCCTTTTCCATCAGCGTCGCTCGCATGCGCATCTCTCGGCAATCGAAACGTAACTGTACAGCTCATCGACCATCTGTGGGAGAGGCAGGGGCACCCCGACTGACGCGAGCGACGCTTCGACCGGCCGCCCCTCCGCTTTTAGCAGTTAGCTTTTAGCACTTAGCTTTTAGCATTCAGCGCTCAGGTATCGGACTTTACCCTTCGGCGTCCGTTTCCGCGGAGTCCGGTTGTCCGGAATCCGGCAATTCGGCACCCACGCCGAGCAGCTCAACGTCAAATATGAGTGTTGAATTGGGGGGAATCTGCCCTGCAGCCCGCTCTCCGTAAGCAAGCTCGGCGGGTACAAACAGACGCCACTTCGATCCTGTGGGCATCAGCTGCAGACCTTCCGTCCAGCCGGCGATGACCTGATTCAGCGGAAAGCTCGCTGGTTCCCCCCGCTGATAGGAGCTGTCGAACACAGTACCGTCGATCAGCTTGCCCTCGTAATGGGTAGTCACGATATCTGTGGCAACGGGCATGGGGCCGTCTCCCTCCTCAAGAATTTCGTACTGGAGACCGGAATCCAGGGTGATGACCCCTTCCCGTTGCCCGTTTTCCGCAAGAAAAGCCAGGCCGACTTCCAGGCTCTCCAACGCTTGAGCATTGGCCGCCGCCTGACGCGCCTCCATCAGGCCGCTGAGGGCCTGCTCCGCATCCTCGTTGCTGACAAGCATTTCGGCTCCCTCGAGACTGTCCTCGACACCACGCAGGAACGCATCGTTGTCGATGCTGTCCTCGAGCTGACGGCGCACATTGTCGGCAAACTGAAATCCCAGGCTGTAGCTGGCCTTGGCCTTGTCAGTGGTAAGGGACGGTTCAGCAACCGCTTCCGGCTCGGCCGGCGCCTGCGCACCGGGCTCACAGCCGGACAGCAGAAACACGCCGAAGACTGCCATGACCGCCAGGGTAAGGCGGGATGATGGCCCCGAGCGCCGGCTTGCGAAGCTCGGTACGCTTTCAAGCCGTTGCTGTGAATTTTCCATTTACAAGTCCTCCGGGCCGGTTGCTCAACACATGAACACCGGGTTACATTCTGGTAATAGTCCCCATCAGGGTATGTGGCTAGTCTCGAACGCTAAGTTTCTGGGGAACCTGCCAAGCGATGCGTGCTCTTAAGATGCATGCTTCTAACTCGGCAGCTCGCAGGCAAACGTAGGTATACGACGTCAGCATCGTCTGACAGAACAAGCTGTCAGACAGAGTTGGCTCGACACAGGCACCGCTACAAACGCTTCCTCGAAAGCGATGAATACAAGCAGCGGGCATCTAAACACAATAGCGGTGGCAAGGGCTACTCGAAGAAGGCGCGGCATGCAGTCATTTAAAAGCAGGACGGCGACGGACATAAACACCGTCCACCGGGCTTTGCCGGGAACACTCAGCGAACGCTCGACCGGCAAATTGACAACTTTGTTGTTATTTATTTCAAGCGCTTTGCTGTTGTGCAGCACCGCAGCGAGTGCCGAGGACAGCGGACAGCACACCGCGGCGCTGGACACCAGCAGCATCGCCTACTCGCCGGTGACCGCGCCGAGCTTCATGGCGCTCGAGCCGCTGGATGTACACCCCCGCACCAGCCTGACCATTGTCGAGCAGCTGCGACATGCGCACTATCTCGAAAAGCCGCTCGACGATCAGCGTTCCAGTCAGATCTTCGAAAAATACCTCGAAATGCTGGACGGCTCCCGAGCGTACTTCACCGCGCAGGACGTGGCTGGCTTGGAGAAGTACCGCTATAAGCTTGATGATGCGCTGATTCGCGGCAACCTCGAGCCCGCTTTCGAGATTTTCAACCTTTATCAGCGGCGCCTTACCGAACGGCTCGAATACCTGCTTGCCGAGCTGGAAGTGGGGCTGGACGCGCTTGACTTCGAAGCCGATGAAGCGATCGAGATCGATCGGGAGAACGCGCCCTGGCCGGCCGACAAGGAAGCGCTGGACGATCTGTGGCGCAAACGCCTGAAGGCCGCCGCGCTGGCTATGAAACTGAACGGCAAGGACCTCGGTGAAATAGACGAGTTGCTCACCAAGCGTTACAGAAACAGACTCAAGCAGTCCACCCAGACGAAGAGCGAGGATGCCTTCCAGCTCTACGTCAACGCCTTTGCCAGCACATACGATCCCCACACACAGTACTTTTCGCCACGGACTTCTCAGAACTTCAACATCAACATGTCACTGTCTCTGGAGGGTATCGGCGCCGTGCTGCGTACGGAAGACGAGTATACCCACGTGGTGGAACTGGTCCCTGCTGGTCCTGCCGACAAATCCGGCGATCTGGCGCCCGCCGATCGGATCGTCAGCGTCGGGCAGGGTGACAGCGGCCCGCTTATCGATGTCGTTGGATGGCGCCTTGACGACGTGGTCGAGCTGATTCGCGGGCCGAAGGCCTCGAAAGTAAGGCTGGAAATCATCCCCCACAACCTGGAAGACGGCACGACCCGGGTGATATCCATCACCCGAAACACGGTCAAGCTGGAGGAGCAGGCCGCACAGAAAAAGCTGCTCACGCTGCACCAAGGCGGTCAGGAGCACCGTATTGGCATCATTGAGATTCCCACTTTCTACGCCGATTTCAAAGCCATTCAACAGGGCGATCCCAACTACAAAAGCACGACCCGCGACGTCCGCAAATTGCTTGACGAGTTGCGGACGGAAAACATAGATGGCCTGGTCATCGATCTGCGAAACAACGGCGGCGGATCACTTCAGGAGGCTGACGCTTTAACGGGTCTGTTCATTAAATCGGGTCCTACGGTGCAGGTCAAAGCTGCCAACCGACAAGCTAGCGTCTATGCAGACACCGATGAGACCGTAGCCTGGGAGGGGCCCATGGCGGTGCTGGTCAATAGGCTGTCCGCGTCCGCGTCAGAGATTTTCGCCGGCGCGATTCAGGATTACGGTCGTGGCATTATCATCGGCAGCCAAACGTTCGGGAAAGGCACGGTCCAAACCCTGATACCCCTCAATCGCGGGCAGCTCAAAGTCACCGCAGCGAAGTTCTACCGGATATCCGGCGAGAGTACCCAGCACCAAGGCGTCCACCCGGACATCGAGTTTCCAGAAGTCTTCGACACGGACCGAATCGGCGAGAGTTCCCTCGAAGACGCTATGCCCTGGGACAGAATCCGGGCTGCCATGTATCCAAAATCGCAACAAATCGCGCCCTTGCTGACGGACCTGAGAACGCGTCACGACCAGCGCGTAATCAACGATCCGGATTTCGCCTACCTGCGGGCATTGGCCCTGAAGAACAAGCAGGAGAACAATCGCGTCTATCTTTCTCTCAACGAGAACGTTCGATCAACGGAAAAACAGGGAGAAGATCAGTGGCGGCTGGATCTCGAGAACGCGTTGCGCAAAGCCAAGGGCAAAGAACCCGTAGCCAGCCTTGACGACCTTGAAACCCTGTCCAAGGAAGAAGAAGAAGAGCGGGAAGATCCCGCCAACGACGCCATGCTGAGGGAGAGCGGCTACATTCTGGTGGATATGATTGGCCTGTCCAGACAGGTTGCTCTGGTTGAGCACGAGGCAGCGCCCGGGGTAGCCGTCCACTGACACCGGCATTTTCGGTGGATTTCGCAGCCTGGTTACCCGCTCTGACGCGATGGGCTCTGCCCGCTATGGTCGTAGCGCTTGCCCTGGGAATAATCATCTGGGGAATCCGCCGCGCGCTGCCAGACGAACCCGACACCCGAATGCTCCGCCAGCTGTGCATCGTCGGCGCGGTGCTCCTCAGCAACATCCTCGTGGTCCTTGTGCTGCCTCTGGATGGCGAAACCAGAGGTCAGCTGCTGAGCCTGCTGGGCCTGGTCCTCACCGCGATCATCGCTCTGTCATCCACCACCTTCGTCAGCAACGCCATGGCAGGCGTGATGCTTCGAGCCGTAGGCGGCTTCCACCCCGGAGATTTCATCTCTGTAGCTGATCATTTTGGTCGAGTGACCGAGCGCGGGCTTTTGCACACCGAAATCCAGAGCGAAGACCGCGACCTGATGACGCTGCCGAATCTGTTCCTGATCACCCACCCGGTAAAAGTCGTACGCCGATCGGGCACCCTGATCTCTGCCGAGGTGTCACTTGGCTACGACATCCCGCGCAAAAAGGTTCGCGACCTGCTGAAAGCGGCAGCCGAGGAAGCCGGCCTCAGCGATCCGTTCCTGCAGATCCGTGCGCTGCACGATCACGCGGTGGCCTATCGGATCTACGGCTTGCTGGAGGACGTCAGCAGCCTGGTTACCAAACGTTCGGAGCTGTACGCCATGGTGCTGGACCACCTGCACGGCGGGGACATCGAAATCGTCTCGCCGAGCTTTGTCAATCAGCGCAGGCCGGACCCGGCCCATCGCAGGCTGCCAGAGCCAACCGTCAAGACCGGTGCCGACGAAGACACCGACCAGCCCGAGCGAATCATGTTCGACAAAGCCGAGGTCGCAGGCCGACTCAACGAGCTCCGAGAGCAGCGCGACACGCTGGCGGAAGAAATAAAGAGTCTCGGACAACGGGTCGGGGATTCCGCTGGGGGGCAGGAAATAGCCTGGCGCGAACAGCAGATCGCGGCTCTGGAAAAATTCATCGCCACCCTAGAAAGGGATTGAGAGACTGGGGTTGAACCCGGAATCTAATCAATCTCCCCTCCAGGACTTTCATTTTCCCGCAGAAGCCCAATATAACGCTAAAGGCTCATAAGGGATCGGAATGATGGATCTGGATCAGGACGGCGCGCTCTTAGACCCCGATGATAGCGAGGGGCGGCAGATCATCCTTCCCAGCGAGGTCATGCCGGGTCAGATCTACGTTCTGCCGCAGACGTACCGACCCTTCTTTCCCGGCCAGGCAATACCGCTGCTCATGGACGCGGAAATCTGGATGCCCACCCTAAAAGCTATCCAGGCCCGCAAACACGATGTGGTCGGGCTGATCGCTACCCGCGGCGAGATGAAGAGCTTGCCCGAGCCGTCCGAAATGTACGATATGGGTACCGTCTGTCGTATCCACAGGATTCACAAAGAAGGCAGCCAGATCCAGGTACTGATGGAGGGCCTGCAACGCTTCCGGGTTCGCCGCTGGCTTCACCAAAAGCCCCCGCTGGCGGTAGAAGCTGAATATTTCCCCGAGCGCCCGCAAGCCCAATCGGAGGCCACCAAGGCCTACGCCGTGGCGATCATCAATACCATCAAGGAGCTGATTCCCCTGAATCCGCTCTACGGCGAAGAACTCAAGGTATTCCTGGCCCGTTCAAATCCCAACGAGGCTGCTCTGCTGGCCGATTTCGCCGCCAGCCTGACGTCTGCCAGCAAGGCAGATCTGCAGGAAGTGCTTGAAACCCTCCCCCTGCAAAGGCGTCTGGAGAAGGTCGTGGAACTGCTGCACCGGGAGCTGGAGATCGCGAAGGCGCAGATGGAGATCCGCGCTCACGTGGAGGAAGAGATCCAGGGCCACCAGCGGGAAGTTTTCCTGCGTCAGCAGCTGAAGTTCATCCAGAAAGAACTGGGCATTTCGAAAGACGACAAAACGGCTGAGCTCGACGAGTTCCGGGGGCGTCTGGAAACCCTCGACGTACCTGAACACGCTCAGAAGAAAATCGACGAAGAGATGCAGAAACTGTCGCTGCTTGAGCTGGGTTCTCCGGAATATGGCGTGACTCGTAACTATCTGGACTGGCTGACCAGTGTGCCCTGGGGACGCTACAGCGAAGATGCGAAAGATCTGAAAACCGCCGCCAGGGTCCTGGACAGCCATCACGAGGGGCTCGAAGACGTGAAAGAGCGAATCCTCGAGTTTCTCGCCCTGGGAATCATGAAAGGCGAGCTGGGCGGTTCCATCATCTGCCTGGTGGGCCCGCCGGGTGTGGGCAAGACCTCGCTGGGACGCGCGGTAGCCGAATCGCTGAATCGCAAGTTTTTTCGTTTCTCGGTCGGTGGCATGCGGGACGAGGCCGAAATCAAAGGCCACAGGCGCACCTACATAGGAGCCATGCCGGGAAAGCTCATCGGAGCCCTGAAGGATACCGAGGTCGCAAACCCGGTGATCATGCTGGATGAGGTGGACAAGATCGGCGCTTCCTATCAGGGAGATCCAGCGTCCGCTCTGCTGGAAGTGCTTGATCCGGAACAGAACAGCGACTTCCACGACCACTATCTCGACCTCAACTTCGATCTATCGAAGGTGCTTTTCATCTGCACGGCCAATCAGCTGGATACGATTCCGGGTCCGCTGCTCGACCGCATGGAGGTGATCCACCTGTACGGGTACCTGGACAAGGAAAAGCAGGCCATCTCCCGCAAGCACCTGCTGCCCAGGCAACTGGCCAGAGCCGGGCTTCGGCAAAGGGGCGACCTAAAGGTCGAGCCCGCGGCTCTCAGGCGGATCATCGAAGGCTATTCCCGAGAGGCCGGTGTGCGCCGTCTGGACAAAGCGCTGGCCACCATCGTCCGCAAAGGCGTGGTAAAAATTCTGACCAGCGGCAATCGTCCCGTCATCGTCGGAGCAGATGACGTCGCCGACTATCTGGGCAAACCCCTGTACGAACAGGAGGCTCTGGAGCAGGGCGTCGGCATCGTTACCGGCCTTGCCTGGACGCCACTGGGCGGAGCGACGCTGCCAGTAGAAGCTACGCTGGTGCACCGAAAGCAATCGGGCCTGCGGCTGACCGGTCAGCTGGGTGACGTCATGCAGGAATCTGCCAACATCGCTTACAGTTTCGTGCGCTCGAACGCCGACCGCTTCGGCGTGCCGGATGGCTATTTCGATGATGCTTTTCTGCACGTCCACGTGCCGGCTGGCGCAACGCCTAAAGATGGCCCCAGCGCGGGCGTAACCATCGCCTGCGCCCTGATCTCCACAAGCATCGGAGCCCGACCCAAAGCGCGCACGGCCATGACCGGCGAGTTGACGCTGACGGGCAAGGTCTATCCGGTGGGGGGCATCCGCGAAAAGCTGCTGGCCGCAAAGCGCCAGAAGATCCGACACGTCATACTGCCGGAGGCCAATCGCCGCGACTACGAGGAAGTACCCGATCACATTCGCAAGGGTTTGCAAGTACACTTCGTCTCTGTTTTTGACGAAGTGGCTGAGCTTGTTTTTTAACCCGCAACACCATGGATGAAATGACCGCGGCCACCGGGGCGCCGGGGCCCCACGCGATCGCGGTCATGGTGCTGACCGTTATCGCTCTGGTGCTGTTCGCCCGCGATCGCCTGCCACTCGAGCTCACCAGTCTGGGGCTTCTGGCAGCGCTGCTGGTAGGCTTCGCGCTGTTTCCCTACCCCGGTCTGCAGGCGACCGACCTGCTATCGGGCTTCGGACATGAAGCGCTCATCGCAGTCTGCGCGTTGATGGTGTTGGGCCAGGGATTGGTGCATACCGGCGCGCTTGAGCCGGTAGGTCGATTTCTCAGCAACCATTGGAGCAAGGCCCCGTTCCTGTCTTTTCTGGCGACTCTGCTGGTAGCGGCGGTGCTCTCAGCCTTCGTCAACAACACGCCCATCGTAGTACTGCTGCTGCCCATCCTGATCAGCGTCTGTGTTCGCACCGGGACATCCGCTTCCGGGGTTCTGATGCCTATGGCATTTGCGACCATCGTCGGCGGCATGGCGACGACCATCGGTACTTCGACCAACCTTCTGGTAGTCAGCGTCGCTGACGATCTGGGCCTAACGCGATTCGGCATGTTCGACTTCGTGCTGCCCGCCTCAGTGGCCGGCGGGGTCGCGATGCTGTATCTCTGGCTGATCGCCCCCCACCTGCTGCCGAAGGTTCAGATAGCGCTGGAAAACCCGTCTCCCCGCCTCTTCGAGGCCCGACTGCAGTTGGACGAGTCCTCTCCAGCCATCGGCAAAAATCTTGCCGACGTGAAATCGCTGGTTGGTGAGAACATGCAGGTCATGCGTATCCGACGCGGAGACAACTACATCATGCCGCTGCCTGACGTGGTACTCAAAGCCGGGGACCGACTGCGAATTCGCGACACGCCCCAGCGGTTGAAGAGTTTCGAAGAAGCCTTGAAGGGAAAGCTCTATTCCGGCGACCAGCCCGTGGACGACGAGCACCCCTTGCGGGCGGAGAATCAGATGCTCGCGGAACTTGCCGTCGTGGAGGGTTCCAGCGTTGATCGCACCAACCTGCGCTTCGCACGCTTTCTCGACCGCTATCAGTTGGCCGTCCTCGCGCTGCATCGCGCCGGCCGGAACATCTGGGAGCCCCGCGAGGAAATACACGACGTCATTCTGCGACGGGGCGACGTGCTGCTGGTGCAGGGTTCCCGGGATCAGATTGACGCCATTAAAGAGAGTACAGAATTTCTTGTACTGGACGCCAGCGTGGCTCTTCCCACCACCAGCAAAGCACCCATCGCCCTCCTGACTCTGGCCGTCGCGGTCGCGCTGGCCGCCACCGGGATCATGCCCATCGCGGTGAGCGCTGTGGCCGGCGCCGTGGTGCTGGTCACCACTCGAGCCCTCAGCCTGCCATCGGCTATCCGCGCTATAAGCCCGTCGGTGTTTTTCGTGGTGGTGGCCAGCCTGGCGCTGGGGGCCGCGCTGATCGCCACCGGCGCAACCGCCTACGTGACCCAGCTGTTTCTGGATCTTACCCGAGGTGCGGGACCCACCGTCGTGCTGTCAGCGCTGATGCTGCTGCTGGCAATTCTCACCAACGTGGTTTCCAACAACGCGGTCGCGGTCATCGGAACGCCGATCGCGGTCAGCATCGCGTCTCAGCTCGGACTGCCCGCGGAGCCTTTCGTCCTCGCCGTGCTGTTCGGCGCGAATATGAGCTATGCGACGCCCATGGCCTACCAGACCAATCTGCTGGTCATGAGCGCAGCCAAATACCGGTTCAAGGATTTTCTGCGGGTAGGCATACCGCTCACCCTGCTGATGTGGGTGACCCTGACCTGGGTGCTCAGCACCCTCTACTTCTGAACGGTCCGGCGCTCAGTGCGCATCGGCGGGAGCGGCTTCTTCTCTGGTATCTGGCATGGGACGCTGGTCCCTTGCTGTTGCGCCTTATTACGGCGCTCACGAGCGATAAGCTCGGATTCAATCCGATTAATCACGACTAACCCTCGGCAGGATGAGTAATTTCAAAAGCCCTTACGGGCGGCGAATTATAGAGTGCCGGGATTACACCTCAAGAGAAAAAAAGCGGCTGCGGACTGGTTAACAGAAATCGGTTGGCGGCCGCAAACGGACGCCGGACGCGCTTGGAAAACCCCCAGCACCGCCTATTCAAGCGCCGCCACAAGCTCCTCGAGACTCTCGAGAACCGGGTGACCAAATGCCACGACATCTGCGCCCGGAGGCACCAGGTCCGGCACTTGGTACACTTTCAATCCGGCAGCGTAAGCGGCTTTGACGCCATTGTCGGAGTCCTCGCAAGCCCAGCATTCTTCGGCCGCCAGCGCGAGCCCCGCAACTGCTGCGAGATAGGGATCGGGGTGCGGTTTTCCGTGCTCGGTTTCGCCACCGCAGACTAATACCGAAAAATGCGGCAACAGGCCGGAGGCGCGAAGCTTGGTTTCGGCCACGTTCCTGCGGGTCGAGGTAGCAAGCGCGCGCGGAATGCAGAGCGCCTCCAGCCGAGCCAGCAACGCCTCAACACCCGGCTTGAGTGGCACGGGCTGTGCGTGAATAGCGTCCTGGTAGCGTTGCGTCCATCTGGTTTCAAGACGCGCATATGTCCTGGAACCCAAAGCGCCGGTGAGGATCTCACGCGTCGCTTCCCAGCTTGCACCGACACATCGATGGTACATGGCCAGCTCCACTTCGCAGCCCAACTCCTTACAGCTGGAAAAGAACAGGTCGCGTGCCAGCCGTTCGGAGTCGAGCAACAGCCCGTCCATATCGAAGACGACACCGGCTGGCCTCGTCATCTAGATTCGCCGGATACCGGCGTTGTCATCCGCTTTGCTGCATCAGATTGTTGAGCACGTACTGAAGAATGCCCCCGCTCTGGAAGTAGGCGATCTCGTTGTCCGTATCCAGTCGACTCATTACCGTGACCTCTCGGGTGCCATCGGCACTATGCACGATCATGGTGAGATCCTGCCGGGGTGAGAGGCTGGTGACTCCTTCTGGCAGCCGGATATCAATCATCTCATCACCGACCAGTCCCAATGTGCTGCGGCTGTCACCGTCCTTGAATACAGCGGGTAGTACCCCCATCCCGATCAGGTTGGAACGATGAATACGTTCGAAGCTTTCCACAACCACCGCCTTGACGCCCAGCAGGCGCGTGCCCTTGGCCGCCCAGTCACGGCTTGACCCGGTGCCATACTCTTTCCCCGCGATGACCACCAGTGGCGTGCCCTCGCCCTGATAGCGCATGCTGGCGTCGTAGATCGACAGCTGATCACCCGAGGGAATGTGCCTGGTGTAACCACCTTCCACGCCGGCTACCAGCTCATTGCGGATGCGGATGTTGGCGAAAGTCCCCCGCATCATGACTTCATGATTGCCCCTTCTTGAGCCGTAGGAATTAAAATCCGCCACATCCACACCGCGCTGCTGCAGATAGTGCCCGGCCGGGCTGTCCGGCTGGATGGCGCCAGCAGGCGAAATGTGGTCCGTGGTGACGGAATCGCCAAGCAGCGCGAGAATTCGCGCGCCCTGCACTTCAATGTGCTGGTCGAGATCGCCGCCAACCGAGAAAAACGGCGGCTGCTTGATGTACGTGGATTCCTCCCAGCCGTAGGTGCTGGCATCGCTGACGTCAATCGCCTGCCATGCCGCGGGCCCGCTGAAAACATCCGCGTACTGGCGCTCGAACATCTCGGCCGATACCTGGCTGACTACGTCGGCAATTTCCTGATTGCTGGGCCAGATGTCCCGCAGGAAAACCTCGTTGCCCCGGTCATCACGACCGATCGGATCTACAGACAGATCGATGCGGCTGGTACCCGCAATGGCGTACGCAACCACAAGCGGCGGCGAGGCCAGCCAGTTGGCACGAACCTCCTGATGCACCCGGCCCTCGAAGTTGCGATTGCCGGAAAGCACGGAGGAGACAACCAGGTCGCCGTCGTTAATTGCTGCCGAGATCGGCTCGGGGAGCGGTCCGGAGTTACCAATGCATGTGGTGCAGCCATAGCCCACCAGATTGAAGCCAAGCGCGTCCAGGGCGTCCTGCAAACCCGCTTTCTCCAGATAATCGGTGACCACCTTGGATCCCGGGGCAAGTGAGGTTTTGACCCAGGGCTTGACGCCAAGGCCACGCGCCAGCGCTTTGCGCGCGACGAGACCGGCACCCAGCATCACTGCGGGGTTCGACGTGTTCGTACAGGAAGTGATGGCCGCGATCACCACATCACCATGTCCCAGATCGTAGTCCGCGCCCGGCACGGGTACGCGAACACTCTTGCTGTCGGCACGACCCTGCAGTTCCAGCGCCTCATCGAACGCCTTGACCATACCGGACATGGCGACCCGGTCCTGGGGGCGCTTGGGTCCAGCGAGGCTGGGAACGACGGTGGTCAGGTCCAACGAGAGCGTGTCGGTGTACGCCGCATCAGGCGCGCCCGGCTCGCGCCATAGCCCCTGGGCCTTGGCATAGGCCTCCACCAGAGCAACGGTCTCATCAGGACGACTGGTCAGCCGAAGATAGTTGATCGTTTCCTGGTCGATGGGAAAGAAACCGCAGGTCGCCCCATACTCGGGCGCCATATTGGCGATGGTAGCGCGATCCGCCAGGGGGAGCTCGTTCAACCCATCCCCGTAGAACTCGACGAATTTGCCTACTACGCCCTTCTCGCGCAGCATTTCCACTACGGTGAGCACCAGATCGGTTGCCGTGATGCCCTCGTTGAGCTTGCCGGAAAGTTTGAAGCCAACCACATCGGGAATGAGCATCGAAACAGGCTGCCCGAGCATGGCTGCCTCGGCCTCGATACCGCCCACGCCCCAGCCCAGCACGCCCAGGCCGTTGATCATGGTGGTGTGGCTGTCGGTGCCGACCAGCGTATCCGGATATGCGATGGTGCTCCCGTCCTGTTGGCTGGTCCAGACGGTCTGAGCAAGATACTCCAGATTGACCTGATGGCAGATCCCGGTGCCTGGCGGCACCACTCGGAAGTTGTCGAACGCCGTCTGACCCCAGCGCAGAAAACGGTAACGCTCATTGTTGCGCGACATTTCAAGGTCGACGTTCTCCTCAAAGGCGCGATCGCTTCCGAACTTGTCCACCATTACCGAATGATCGATGACAAGATCCACCGGAGACAGCGGATTGATGACGCTCGGGTCGCCACCGGCTGCGACAACGGCGCTGCGCATGGCCGCGAGATCGGCGACCGCCGGCACACCGGTGAAGTCCTGCATGAGTACACGAGCCGGCCGGAACGCGATTTCGTCATCGGTTGCCGCGCTGCTGGCCCAGTTACCCAGCGCACGGATATCCGCCTGCCTGACTGTGCTGTCGTCCTCGAAACGCAGCAGATTTTCCAGCAGCACCTTGAGCGACATCGGCAACCGATCGACATCACCAATCCCGGCTGTCTGCGCCGCCGGAAGGCTGAAGTAATCGTAGGACTTGCCGCCTACGTTGAGCGTTTTCCTGGTCTTGAAACTGTCGAGGCTCATTTAGGTGCTCCCTTATCTGGGTATCGTTTGGGTATCTACCCAGATCTCACGGAAGTCTCGGACCTGGATGTGGAAAAAAGCGGGCACATATTGTGCCTCAAACGCCCGTGCGGCCAAAGCGAAACGGTCAGAGGCCCTCGCCAATTTCCTCTACGCTGGCACCGGACCGGAACAGGTTCGACCCGCAGCGCCAGCAGTAAGTGGCTTCCCGGGTATGGCCCTCCGCGGAGCACGCCGGGCAGGTTCGGGTGTTGGCAGAGCGCCGACTGGCCTCGCTGAGCTCCAGCGTTACGATGCCGGTGGGCACGGCGATGATACCGTAGCCCATGATCATGATGAGGCTGGCCAGACCCTGACCCAGCGCCGTCATGGGTGCGATGTCCCCGTATCCGACCGTTGTAAGCGTGATTATCGCCCAGTAAATGCTCTTGGGTATGCTCGTAAACCCGTGCTCTTCGCCCTCGATTAGATACATCAGGGATCCGAATATGATCACCAGGGCAACGACGGTCGAAATGAAGACGATGATCTTTCGGCTGCTGGCCCGAAGCGCCTGGGCAAGCATTTCAGCCTCTCCCACATAGCGCACCATCCTCAGCACCCGAAAAACCCGAAGAACCCGCAGAACGCGGATCACCAGCAGGTACTGGGTCCCTACGACGAACAGGCTCAAGTAGGTGGGAATGATCCCCAGCAGATCAATGATGCCATAGAAGCTGCGCGCATAGAGCGCCTTATTCTGAATACACCAAAGCCGCAGCACGTACTCGAAGGTGAAAAGAATGGTGAAAAACCATTCCGCAACGTAGAGCTCCTCGCCATAGCGGGCGTGAATCCAGGGCACAGAGTCCAGCATCACCGCCAACACGCTGGCGAGGATGCCGATGATGAGGCCCACATCGAAGGCTTTTCCCGCCGGCGTGTGGGCCTCGAAGATAACGATTCGGACGGTGTCCTTATCCCAGGTCATGGGTGAAGGCTACCACGATCGGGGGCCGTCGAAAGCAGACCGATCGGCACAATCAGCGGCGCGCCCGATTGTTCCAGAAAAGGTCTGGGGAAGTCAGGGCCGTCCGCTAACCTCTACCCTTCCGAGACGAGAGCGCCGAAGGTTCAAGGTTAGCGAACGGCACCCTTTTCTCAGTCTCTTCTCAATGCACCTGGACTTCGATGGTCCGAGGCTGAGCCTTCTCTTTCTTGGCAACGGTGAGACTCAACACGCCATCCTTTGCCTGAGCGTTGATGTCATTCTCGTCAACGTCGTCGGGCAGCCGGAAGCTGCGCGAGAAACGGCCATAGCGGCGCTCGATGCGATGCCGTCGGCCCTGGGTCTCGGTCTCGAACTTGCGCTCTCCGGTAACCGTGAGCACCCCATCTTTTACCGATACGGCAACCTCCTCGGCGGAAACGCCGGGAATCTCCAGCTCGATTCGATAGCCGTTGTCGACCTCCGTGATATCTACGGCCGGCAACCACTCCGACCCTGAGAGATGCTCGCTGGGCGTGCGGACGGCGCGGCCAAAAAGATCATCAAACTCTTTCCATGGGTTCCACTGCACGATGCTCATTGTTTTACTCCTGAACTAACCGTTTGTTCGTTGTGACAAAGGCTAGATAGGTCCGCTGGAAGAATTTCCAAGATCTTGAAATCGGGTTTTTAGTCCCCAGCGCGGCTCAGAACTGAGGCTGCTACTTGTCTTTGGTGATGGCGTAAACCGTTTCTGCCGCCTGCGTAATCCCTGCGTTGGCAAATTTGGGGGGCAACTGATCCGTCATATGGGTGCCAAGCCTGATGACCCCGCAACGATCCCCGAACAGGGCCTCGACCTCCTCCCGGTGAACCGCATGCGGCGGTCCGCTCACCCGGGTCTGATCGTATTCCAGGGTCACCAGAAGAATCCGAGTGGTTTCAGGCACTATCCTCTGCAGGTGATCGGCATAGTGGCTACGCATCCTCGGTGGAAGCGCTACCAGCGCGCCCCGATCGAACACACCGCGCACGCTTTTCATTTCGTAGGCGCTGAGATCCATGAAATCGCCGCAGTAGATTCTGGCGCTCGGTCCGATCCAAGCAACGAAAAACTGATGCAGCTCTGTTCGGTAGGTCTCGTCCGCCTCATCGAAGTAGGCACGAATTGCTGCCTCCGACAACTCGACGCCAATCACGGCATGACCCTGTTGATGAAGCCAGCGCATATCCAGGGATTTTCCGCAAAGTGGGACGAACACGGCGCCGTCCGCAGGCACGACCAGTTCGCCCCAGTAATGTGCGAGCCGGCGGTTGACCTCGACCTGATGCCAGCCGATGTCATTGTTCTGCCAACGCTCGAGCCAGAATTCCCGCTGCATGCCTTGTGCTACAGTTCCCCTCTTCTTAGGGATTCTGACCAATGCCGCGAACCGGGGCAACTGGCCCGCCGCTGGGCAAGCTGCGACGCATCGCTCTGGACCACCAGGGACTACTCGGACGTTCGCCTTTCGGCCGCGGGCCCAACGCCACCCTACGCACAATCCAGCGCCTGGGCTATGTACAGATCGACACCATCTCCGTGGTGGCCCGCGCTCACCATCACGTGCTGCAGACAAGGGTCCCCGACTACCAGCCTGCGCACCTCGATCGGCTACTGGGAACGGGCAAAATTTTCGAGTACTGGTCGCACGCCGCTGCCTATCTTCCCATGAGGGACTACCGATACGCCCTGCCGAAAATGCGGGCGATGGCCCGCGGCGAGGACCGCTGGATACGCAGCAGGGATCAACGGCTCATGACCAGAATTCTTGACCGGATCAGAATCGACGGTCCGCTGCAGGCGAAAGACTTCGATGCGCCGAAAAAACACGACGCCTCGGGCTGGTGGTCCTGGAAGCCCGCCAAGCAGGCGCTGGAGCAGCTGTTCATGGAAGGCCGACTGATGGTTTCCCGCCGAGAGGGATTTCAGAAGGTTTACGATCTGGCTGAACGGGTCTTGCCGCCGGACGTGAACCTCACCGAGCCTTCCACCCGGGAATTCGCCCGTTTTCTGATACGCCAGGCGCTGGATGCCCACGGTTGCGCCGACGCGGGCAACATGACCTATCTACGTCGCAGCCGCGAACTGCGCCAGGCGGTCACCAACGAACTAGAAGAAATGAGAAGGAGCGGGACGCTTGAACGATTCACCATAGCCGCGGATTCCGGCACAGAGATGCTGCTCTACGCCAAGCCGGAAATCCTCGGAGCTCGAGCTCCAGCCGCCCGGTCGTCGGCCAGAGTGCTTTCACCTTTCGACAACGCGGTAATTCAGCGTCGACGCAGCGAGACGCTTTTCGGGTTCAACTATCAGCTGGAATGCTATCTGCCTGCAAGCAAGCGCCGCTACGGCTACTTCTGCCTTCCGCTCCTGTATCGCGACCGATTCATCGGTCGAGCGGACTGCAAAGCGCACCGGCGGGAGGGCCTGATGGAAATAAGGGCACTATTCATAGAAGATCAGTACCCGCTCATCAAGGACCCGGCGCCCTGCGCCGACGCTCTGGCTGACGCTCTGCTCCTGTTCGCTCGCTTGAACGGCTGCAACGCTCTCCAGCTGAACAGAGCAGAGCCGCAGCGTTTTCTAGCGTCGCTGCAGAGGGCTCTCGACGCTGCAAACCCGGGGGATGGGCATCCATAGGCTACTCGCACCGACTGAGAAGAAGGGAGAAAACCAATGACGTACCGGAACCCAGAACTCCTCGTGGAGGCGGATGATCTCGCCAACCAGTTGAAGGACCCGAAGCTGCGGGTGGTGGACGCGACCGTGTTCCTCATTCCTGCCACCAGCGGGTACCGCGCCGAAAGCGGTCTGGAAAAATACCAGGCCGGCCACGTGCCTGGTGCAGCGTTCATGGATCTGATTCGCGCGTTCTCCGACACCACTACCGGGCTGGGTTTTTCTCTGCCGAGCCCCGACCTACTTGCAGCGGCGCTGGGGGCGCTGGGAATCGGCAACGACAACCCCGTCGTGATCTACTCGACAGGCC
>JAHEEG010000019.1:0-20376 GCA_024640825.1 Gammaproteobacteria bacterium | reverse complement strand
ATGTGGGCTACTCGCGCGTTCTGGTTGCTGCGCTATTGCGGTCACGACCGTGTTGCCGTCCTGAACGGCGGCCTAAGGGCCTGGCGGGACGCCGGCCACCCGGTCACTAGCGGCGACGAAAGCTACAACCCGACGCGCTTCGAACCGCAAGCCCGGCACGAGATGTTCGTGGACGCTGCCGGCGTTCAAGCCGCCATGAGCGATAGCGGCACCTGCACGGTGAACGCACTATCGCCGGAAGTTTATGCGGGCACCGGAGACCACCATTACGGACGGCGGGGGCATATTCCGGGTAGCCTGAACCTGTTTTACGATCAGCTGATGGATGGCCATCGGTTCCGTCCGGCGGAGACGCTTACCCGAACCCTCAAGGACGGCGGGATGCTCGATGCCCCCAGAGTCATCACTTACTGCGGTGGCGGCATCTCGGCTACCGTCGATGCTTTCGCCTGCCTGCTGTCAGGCAAGGAAGAGGTTGCCGTCTACGATGGATCCATGTCGGAGTGGGTTCGGGATGAGTCTCTGCCGCTGAAGACGGGCAGCAAACCCTAGGGAACCTCTGAGCTTTCGAGCATTAATCAGAGGTTCCCTAGCTCGAGGCATCAGATCCGCCGGGTACCGGGGAAATAGTTCAAAGGCCGCCTGCCCGAAGCGCCTTACGCGGCCCGGGTAAGCGGTTTTATGGCCACGTAAGGCGCTTCGGGCAGGTGACCCTCGAGGTTGTTCCCGGTATCGGTGATCTGAAGCCAATGGGTTTTGCGTTCGCAGGACCGTTAACAGCTGAGTATAGGCAAAACACCCCTACACAGTAGTGAGCGCCCGGCATTGGAACCACCGCCGCTTGGAACCCTTCCCAAGCGGTGGGGCCCAACCCCACCGTCTGAGAAATATCCAATCAGCCAGATTCAAGACCCGCCAATCACGCGTCCTTGTATTCGGGCGCGCGTTTTTCCAGAAACGCCGACACCCCCTCCCGCATATCGCCGGTGGTGGAAGCCAGAATCTGCTGGCGATCTTCCATGGCGATGGCGGATTCCAGACTGGGCGCATCAACGCTCATGTTGAGACACTCTTTGGTCAGGCGCACCCCAACGGGAGAGTTACCGAGTATTTCCCGAGCGATGGATCGACCCGCGTTCGCAACTTCATCTTCCGCGACCACGTCGGAAACCAGACCCACCGCTCTGGCCCGCTCCGCATCTATGAAACGGCCGGTGAGCAGCAGCTCGGAGGCAAGCGCACTGCCGACGAGGCGCGGCAGAAAGTAGCTTACTCCAACATCGCAGGCGGAAAGGCCGATACGAATGAACGCCGCGTTCATGCGCGCCTTGGGACCCGCAATGCGGATGTCTGACGCCAGCGCCAGCGCGAACCCGCCACCACTGGCTGGACCGTGAATGAGGGAGATCACGGGCTGCGGCGCCCGACGCATGCGCATGACAATCTCGCTGACCCGGCGTTGTACCCGCAGCCCGGTGACCGCGCCTGCCGGCTCCGAGCGCTCCTCTTTGAGATCCAGCCCCGCACAGAAACCCCGCCCGGCACCCCGCAGGATGACGACCCGCACCTCGTGATCGGTATAAAGAGACCCGAAATAGTGCTGCAGCTCCAGCATCATGGTGCGACTCATGGCATTGAGCGCCTCTGGACGATTGAGGGTCAACCAGTCTATGGGGCCCTCCTTTTCGACCAGCAGGGTCTCATAACTGCCATCAGGATTGACGCGAGGGCTGTAGAAATCGACTTTGGGTTCACTGTTTGGGGATTCGCTCATAGGGCACTTCTCCTAGTTAACGTGATCAAGCTTCTGACACTGGTTTCGGCTCGCCGTGGTGACTGGTCATCCAGACCACCCCACCCTGGCGATACAGCACCAGGCCGTCGAGAAAGGCGACCTGCGGGCCATCGACCGCTTCCTGCAGCAGGCAATCCCTCAGCAGATACAGTGTCATGTCGTGAGAAACACAGACATCGAGCTGCCGATCGGCCACTGGCGCGTCGAGTTTGTCTGTAAGAACCTTCAAAATCAGACCTGCGGCAATATCGGCAGGCATCATGGCGTCGCCAGGGACCTCTCCAGATATCCAGGCATGCAGGTAGGGAACCAAACCGCCCGCCTGCTGCATTCCCTTCCACATTTTCATCTGATCCAGGGCGTAGAAGACACCCAGCGCCTCCAATGGCCGATGCCTGGTCGCCCGCCCGCCCTCTTCAGTATGTCCTTCGAGAACGAGCGCAGCAGTTTCCATACAACGTTCCGGCGGGCTGGCGTAGCCCCGCAGAGTCAGATGTTTGGGAAGCCGGCCCCCCAGTTCCCGCGCCAGCCGTCGCCCTTCTGCGGTAAGCGGATTCATCAGATCGTGCCGGTCTGGCGCGAACTCGCGGGCAGAGTGACGCATCAGCAAAACCGCGTGTTCAACGCCGCCATCGACTACCCGATGCAGCAGATCTATGGTGGATTCCCCGTAAGCGCTCAAGCGTCAATTCCGTAGAACATGGCTACCTTCTGTATTAGTATCAGACTCGTTGCGCGTTTTCGCATGTTTTTCACAGGTGTCCGCGAACAACGATATAAATAACACCGAAATTATCGAAAGGGGGAGCTTATGGACCTGGGTATTTCTGACCGCGTCAAACCGCTGATCGCGGACATCCAGAGTTATATCGATGATCACATCGTCCCCAGCGAGGCAATCTACGCCAGGCAGGTGGAGGAAGGCGGTCGCTGGTGCGAAACCCCGGTAATGGAAGAGGTCAAAGACAAGGCCAAGGAACGCGGCCTGTGGAATTTCTTCCTGCCCGACAGCGAGCGCGGCGCCGGTCTCAACAACGTGGATTACGCGCATATCGCCGAAATTCTCGGCAAATATCCAATGGCCTCTGAAGCGATGAACTGCGCTGCGCCGGACACGGGCAACATGGAGGTCATCGAGCGCTACGGATCCGAGCAGCAGAAAGAGCAGTGGCTGCAGCCTCTGCTGGACGGCAAGATCCGGTCTGCTTTTGCGATGACCGAACCTCAGGTTGCCTCGTCCGACGCCACTAATATCAGCATGGAAGCTCGGCTCGAAGGCGATGAGTGGGTGCTCAATGGCGAGAAGTGGTGGACCTCCGGCATCGGTGATCCGCGCTGCAAAGTCATGATCGTGATGTGCGTGACAGAACCGGACGCGCCTCGTCACTCCCGACAGTCGCAGATTCTCGTACCCGTGGAAACCCCCGGGGTGGAAGTTCTCAAGATGATGCACGTGTTTGGCTATGACGATGCGCCCCACGGCCACGGTCACGTACGCTTCACCGATGTCCGGGTGCCCAAGGACAGCATCATTCTAGGCTCCGGCCGAGGCTTCGAAATTGCTCAGGGGCGGTTGGGGCCGGGCAGGATTCACCACTGCATGCGATCCATCGGCGTGGCGGAACGCGCGCTGGAACTGATGTGCCGACGGGCGATGTCCAAGGAGGCCTTCGGCAAAAAACTCGCCGACCTGGGCGGAAACGTCGACAAAATCGCCGATGCCCGTATCAACATCGAAATGGCCCGGCTGCTGACTCTCAAGGCCGCCTGGATGATGGACACGGTGGGCAACAAAGTGGCACGAAGCGAGATCGCACAGATCAAGGTAGCAGTACCGAACATCGCCCTTCAGGTGATCGACGACGCCATCCAGATGCACGGCGGCGCCGGGGTATCTCAGGTATTCCCGCTTGCCAAGATGTACTCTGGACAGCGAACGCTGCGCCTGGCGGACGGGCCTGACGAGGTGCATCGCCGGACTGTTGCGCGGATGGAGCTGGGCAAGTACCCGGACATCGACGAAGTGCGAACGGCAGTCTGGGGAACCTGAACGCTGCGCGACCATTCAGAAGCGTTTGCAGAGGGGCTTCTCGGGGCGGCCGACCCAGAAGAAGCCCCACGAAAGGGGCGCTGCTGACGACCATCGGGGCTGGGCCTTACCGATGAGAACCGGGGACGCTGCGTGGCAGACGTTTGACGGGAGTTTTCCGGGGGGGAGACGACATGGGAAGGCTGGATGACAAGGTTGCCGTAATCACGGGCGCTGGCCGCGGCATTGGTCGCGAAATCGCGCTGCTGATGGCCCGGGAGGGCGCCCGCATCGTGGTCAACGACCTGGGAGGCAATCAGGACGGCACGGGCACCGGCATGATCGCTGACGACGTGGTGGCGGAAATTCGCGGCATGGGGGGCGAAGCCGTCTCCAATATGGATTCCGTCGCAGAGGTGCAGGGCGGGGAACGGCTGATTGCCACCGCTCTGGAAGCTTTCGGCGCTGTGGACATTCTGGTTAACAACGCCGGCATCCTTCGTGACCGCACCATCTTCAACATGGAGGAGGCAGACTGGGATGCCGTGCAAGCAGTGCACCTTAAAGGTCACTACGCTTGCTCGCGGCCCTTCGCCCGCTACATCCGGGAAAACAACCGCACCGGCTGTCGCATCATCAATTTTTCCAGCGTTTCGGGCCTGATCGGCAACTTCGGCCAGGCCAACTACGGCGCGGCGAAAGCGGGCATCGCCGGATTCTCAAGAGTTCTGGCCCTGGAACTTGCAAAGTACGGCTGTACCGTTAACACGATCTCTCCAGGGGCGCTGACCCGGATGACCATTTCGCTGCGCGAGAACCGGGGAGAACAAGTAGGCGACGATGATCTGGAGCAGGGCGGACCGCACCATATAGCGCCCATCTGCGTATGGCTGACAACGGATGCCGCGGCCCGGATCACGTCACAGATTTTCCACACCGGCCGCGGCGGCATTGCCATCATGCAGCAGCCGGCCATCATCAAGCAGTTTCACAAATCCTCCGGAGTGTGGACCATGGCAGAGCTGGACCGCCACGTGCCACAGCTCATGGCGGCGAAAAAAGCGCACGACGAGGCGGTGAGGCAGTCGTCGATTCCAGTCAACATTGACTGATACCGACGAGTGGGATCGGCGGGCGCACAAGCCCGCTCTGGACGCTGCCAAATGCTGCCCGACACGGGCTGCCGGTCAAAGATAGTAGACCCAGCGGAAATACGCGGAAGTACCGCCACCCACGGTCAGCACAGACCCAGCCTCGTCGCGCGCCAGGGGCACGCCGCCAAACTCGTCGCCGCGACCGCCAATGGGATGTACCAGTCCCAGCTCGATGCGCTGATTGTCGCCGGGTTCATAGCTCACCTGCGTCTGCAGAAGCAGGCTGGCGTCCTGCAGATTGCCGATGAGCGTCGTCGAGTGGTTCCACAGCGGATGCCACGCCACGCTGGTTCCCGCGACTAGGTAATCGCGCATCAGGTTGAACAGCTCACCGCGACCCAGTCGTTGGATCAGGGGCTCCGGATAGTCGCTTGCCGAATCCGGCAGCTCGCGCACGCCGAAGCTGTTGTGAAAATACTCGCCGAATACGTAAACGTTGCGCCCACCCAGGACAAAGCTGTAGTCCATGTTCAGAAGCCCCGAGAGCTTCCAGGTTCCCGAGTTCAGGCGGGTCGCCGCAAGGTCGCTGCGAACCATCGCGCTCCCCAACGGCCAGCGTAAGGCGAGCCCGTAAACCTGATCCTCGTAGTGCCTGCCAGCGAGTAACTCCACCTCTCCTTCGCCAGCAAACAGCCGCCATTTGCCGGCGAGGCTGGCGGCATCGCGAGAGACTTTTCCCTGCATGTCGCGCCGGCCCACCGCCAGCACCTGCAGATCGCCGCCGCTGGGAAACAGACGTTCCAGCAGCATCAGGTCGTCGCCCGTTTTGTAGTCCTTATCAACGGCCGTCGGCGCAAAAGGATTGAACAGGTCCAGCGCCTGGAAGACCAGCCCGTTACCCCAGCTCACCGCATCACGACCCAGAGTGAGGCTCCAAGCACCCGGGCTGTAGCGCACCGCCAGCCTATCAAGGCGGTGCAACAGACGGTGCCGCTTGCCTTCGTCGAGTTCCCAGGTGAGATCCATGACCCGTCGTTTGTCGCTCTCCGGGGTCCGATCCAGCGTCCGCAGGGGCGCGCCGGGAAACCTGGCCGAGTCAGATCGGGAAAGCGTCGTGCTGTGGTCGACGATCAGGAGCGCCGGGCCCTGGCGATGCCGAAACATGAGTCGAAGGTCGACGTCGTCGGCATATTCCGGAGTGCCCGTCTGCTGGCGCTGCAGATCTTCCTCCGGCAGGGCCGTAAGGCTGCCGAACCACTTAACGCGGGCATCCAGTTCCCAGGCAGCCGCAGGCAAGGTTGCCAGCAGCGACAGCAGCATCGACAGCAGCGGACGGCAGCATCGGAACCGGTGCCTGGATCCCACGCGAATCCCCATGCAGATTGAGTGCCCGCTATGCACCGGCCGCTGAGGCGTCGAGGGCTGCCGAATCTTCGACGATGGCCCCGTCTCGCAGCTTGACCTGCCGCCTGGCTATCTGCATGACCATGGGGTCGTGGGTGGCGGTGATGATCGTGACCCCGTGCAACTCGTTGAGGTGACGCAAAGTCTGCAGCAGATCTTCTGTGGTGGCCGAGTCAAGGTTGGCGCTGGGCTCGTCCGCAAGCAACAGTACGGGATTGGTGACGATGGCCCTGGCAATAGCGACCCGCTGTTGCTGCCCGCCGGAGAGCTCACCGGGGCGGCGGTCCAGCAGATCTCCGATGCCCAGCTCGCTGAGCATGCGCTGAGCACGCTCATGACGCTGCGCAGCCGGAACGCCCTGCAGCTGCATGATGAACTCCACGTTCTCCAGAGCTGAAAGCACAGGTATTAGGTTATATGCCTGAAAGACGAAGCCCATCTTGCGCAGCCGCAGGTCCGAGAGCTGGCTTTCGGACAGGGTGCCGAGGTCCACCCCGTCCACCTCTACGGATCCGGCCGTCGGGCGATCCAGCCCACCGATGATATTGAGCAACGTAGACTTCCCCGAACCAGAAGGGCCCGAGAGGCTGACGAATTCCCCGGTTCGCACACCGAAGTCCACGCCTCGCAGCGCCTGAACCGGAACAGCGTCATCGGAATAGATCCGGGTAACGCCACGACAATTCACCACCAGACCATTCATCGACGTAACGCCTCAAGAGGTTTGACTTTCACGGCCCGCCAGGCGGGATACAGACTCGCCAGCACCCCGAACACCAGGCTCATAAGGGCCACCAGGAGCAGATCACCGGGCAATAGCCGCGGTACCAGAAGGCTACGCATCCCGGCGAGCTCCACCCCTTCGGCCCATGCCGAAAGGTCAATGCCGTCCGCCAGCCACCCGACCAGAAGAGACCCGATACCAAGGCCGATGAGCACCCCGAGCGCCATGACCAGCGTGGATTCGAGCACCACCTGAACCACTACCGAGCCTGGCCGCATACCCAACGCGCGCAGCATGCCGAACTCGCGCACCCGCTCCATGACCGAAGTGATGAGGGTATTCACCAGGCCGAAGATCAAAGCCCCCATCATGATGAGAAACCAGATGAAGATGGCACTGTCGGCGAATGCGAACATGGCAGCTGCCTGGGGTTCGAGCTCCTGCCAGCGCAGCACGTCCAGGCCTGTGAAGTAATCCATAAGCCTCCCACGCGCAGAGAAGCCTTCTGCGGCGCTGGATCCCTCTTCCCGCAGGCGTATGGAAACCTCGGTCACGACCTTGGCGTCCAGCAGACGCTGCAGCGCGGATACGCCGGTGAATACGAAGGCCTTTTCCAGGCCTGTTCCGTCAGCGTCGTAGATACCGGCAATACGAAACCCCGCCTCGCGGTTCAGACCGTCGCTGCCCTGAGTCATGATTACCAGCCGCCTTCCCACCGCGGTCTGCAGCTGCTCTGCCAGCGCCTTTCCCACCAGCAACCGGGCATCCTCCGGCGAGGCCAGGGGCTCCCCGGCATAACTCACACTGCCAATAAACGATATGCGCTCGCTGGCCGGGTCCACGCCCACCAGCTGTATGCCTCGCGTCTCTCGTTCGCTGAGGATTACTGCGGGCACCTTAATTCGTGCCGCCCAACCGTCCACCAGATCCACGGGCAGGTCCGGTGCCCAGCCGTCCGCGAGAACAAAGCTGTTTTCGATGCTGGGATCGTCACGGTAGCCGGGGGCGAGCACCTTGATGTCTCCGGTCATATTGACCACCACCGCTTCCCGCATGTCGTGCTGAAAGCCCCGAATCAGGCTGTTCATGAAGGTTACGCCGCTGACAGCCACGGAGATGGCAAGCAGCAGCATGAAAGTGCGGCGCCGATGGCGCAGCAGGTTCCTTCGAGACAGTTGCAGCAGTAGCCTGACGGGCATCGGCCTACTCCAGAGCCCGCAGGGCTTTGACCGGCTGCAGGTGCCGGATGCGCAGAACTGATATCCAGGTCGCCACCTGGGTACCCACGAACATCACCAGGGTCGCTATCAGCGCCGCCGGCCAGCTGAACTCAGGAAACATGCGATCCGGCATGTTGTAGCGGGCCAGCATCTCGCCGGCATCAGCCGGCAGCGGCAAGCCCACACCGCTCAGCCATCCAACCAACGCACCCGACAACGCCAGCCCCAGCAGCACGCCCAACGCGCACATCCAGAAGGCCTCACCGCTGAGCTGACGGATGATTGCCCCTGGGCGCATGCCCAGGGCCATCAGCATGCCGAATTCTGGCGTACGCTCGAACACCGTCATCAGAAAGGTGTTCACGACGCTGAAGGTGACGATGATGGCAATCACCGCAAAGAACAGCTGAGCGCCGATCTTCTTCATTTCAATGGTCTGCCGGGCTTCAGGCATGAGATCCGCCCACTCCAGGGCCCGCCGTCCTGGACCCGCCAGCGCCCGGACAACCGGGGGACTCTGAGAAACGTTGTCGAGCATAAGCACCAGCACATGAACCTGATCGTCCGGCAGATTCCAGGCAGCGCGAAAGTCTGCCAGAGGAATCTGCAGGAACGCGCGGTCGACGGCCGGCTGGCCGGTATCAAACAGGCCAACGACCTGCGCTACGGTCGCCGCCACGCCGCCTTCGAGCGCGGTGCCAAGCAGAACGAGTTCATCGCCCGGGGCGAGACCCAGATTCCGGGCCAGCGCGGCGCCGACAAACGCCTCGCCTGGCCCCTGCAGATAGCGCCCGGCAACAACCATGCCCGGGAGGCTTGAAGCCGTCTGCTCTCGCGAAAAATCGACGCCCACGATCTGCGCGCCAAAGCTGCGCTCTCCGGCCGCGGCCAGCGCGAAGGCCTGAGCGCGAGGCAGCACCGCATCGACGCCGCGCTGACTATTGGCCAAAGCCGTCAGCTCAGAGACGCCGGTAAGGGTGTTCTCCAACGCCGGGTCGTCGTGGAACTGGCTGTGCTGCAGCTGAACGTGGCCGGTGAGCAGGCGCGCGCTGTTGTCCACCATGATGCCGAAGCTGCCGTCCTGCATGGACATGGCGAACACCAGCATCCAGACAGCGAACGCAATCCCACCGGCAGTCAGCCAGGTTCGACGCCGGTTACGCCACAGATTCCGCCAGGCCAGACGCCAGGTCGACATGCGACCACGGCGCGATGCCGCAAAGGCGTCCACGGGGCGGAGGTCGTCGGCCAGAGTGCTGCCGCTCATCCTCAGCCTCGCAGAGCCTGAGAAGGCACCAGCCGGCGCACCCGCCAGGACGGAATCAGCGCCGCAAGCTGAGTACCCAGAAGCATCACCAGCGGCGCCGTGAGCAGGGCTTCCGGAACGAACGCGGGATACATCCGCGTCGGCATGTAGATCTGTTCAGCCAGTCGCTCCATATCCTCACCGAGATAGATACCCACTTGCATCAGCCAACCGACCACGAGCAGCGCCAGGCCCAGACCGATCGACGTACCCAGAAGCCAGACGAAAAAAGCCTCCCACTGGAGCATGCGTACAATGCGACGCGGAGGCATGCCGATGGCGAGCAGCACGCCGAACTCCCGGGTGCGCTCGAAAACGGTCATGATGAAGGTGTTCACCACACTGAACGCCACCAGAATCATGATAATCCAGTAGAAGAACCCTGCGCTGATGCGATCGACGGCGATGGCCTGCCGCAGGTCCGGCAGCACTTCATGCCAGGGACGTACCGACAGGCTCACACCCCGGGACGGCCAGCCTCTCAGCGCTGCCGCGATCCGCGCCGCTGTTGCATCCACGCTGCTCAGATTTTCGCTGCGTACGACCACTGTATGAACCTCATCGCCGAGTCCGAACGCGTTCTGCACGGCGGCCAGCGGGGTCCAGATCACCGCGCGATCCAGTTCGCTCTGCCCTGAGCGGAACAGACCCACGACGTCGATGGCCATGGCGGCAACCCCGCCCTCCTTTGCCGTCCCCAGGACGACGATCTCGTCGCCAATTCTGACTCCGAGATTACGCGCCAACCCCTCACCGAAGAGGCCGTCGTTCCCGCCCGTGACGCCGCGGCCTTCGACGATACGCTCCTCGATCCGGATCACCTGTGCTTCCGCAGAGGGATCAATTCCCATGATCCGGGCGCCGAAACTGCGCTCGCCGGCTGACGCCAGGGCAAAGGTCTCCACGCGCGGCGCGACGGCAACCACCCCGTCAACCTTGGCAACCTCCCGCAAGATGGCCGACGCATAGGCGATCGTGTTCTCCAGCCGGTCATTGTCCACGTACGCGGCGTTGTGAACCTGAATCTGACCCACAACCAGCGACGTGGCGTTCTCTTCCATCGTCTGATAGCCGCCCAGCTGTATGCACATCGCGGTCACCACCAGCAGCACGGCGAACGCCACGCCGGCCGAGGTGAGCCCGGTGCGCCTCCGGTTGCGCCCCAGATTGCGCCAGCCGATCCGCACCGTCAGCCATCGGGAAGCCGCACTTGCAGCCGCACATGCAACCGCACCAGAGGCGGCGTGAGCAGCCGAGTGGGAGCCGCGCATGGCGCTGGCAGGCGCTTTACTCAATGCCGGCACTCCCCAGGCTTTCGGGGGTGGCCCCACTCTTCAGCGCAAACAGGGTAAACAGGTCATCGCCCAGTGACAGATCAAAATCCGCCTGCAGGTAGTGGACTTCGGTGTAGTGATCGACCTCGTCCAGCTTGGCCATGCGCATCCGCACGCCGAAGACGCGCCCGCCCAGCTCGCCGATATCAAGGGTTTCCATGCGCTTGAGCGGGATGAGGCTCTGGTCGAAGAAAGTTTGAGAAAGCAGGACGTAGTCGTCACGCAGAACGATTTCTTCCTTTCCCCAGACCACGGGCGCGTCGTCCACGGGTACGGCTTCGATGGTGTAGATCAAATGTCCGTCGGCTTCATCGGTACCGATAAGTTCGAGGTCGTAAAACTTCAGCAGCTTGTCGGTGCGGGACAGATCGTTGTAGGAGAAGTCCGACCCGGCCCAGCTCTGGGACATGAGGCTGAAGGGCAAGCGTATGGTCCGGTTGAGCTTCGGGGTGAATGTCCACATCCGGTTGCCCTGCTTCAGGGTCGCATTTCCAGCGTCCCGAGCCGGCTCAGTAAAGCGGATCAACGCATCTTCCCGGCCACGGGTCCAGGCTACCAGGCTGGACTTACGTTCCCAATCCGGACGATGCACCAGCATGCTCATGCGGGCGTAGGAGGTCCGACCACGGGTAAGATCGATGGCGCCGGCGATAAGCTCTCTGGCGGTGACAGGCGGTGCCGTCGGGACAGCTTCCAGCTGCGAGTCTGCGCCTGCTGCCAGCGGTTCTGCCGAAACCGCAAACAGCGGCAGCAACACGGTCATCAGAATAAGAAAATTCCTGCTCATCACCGGCAGCCTCCAACACGCCCTACCCACGCTGCATTCCCGGGATGCGCGTCCCGAGATTGTTTTTGATCGGGCCTAAAGTTAGACTAAATCTAAATTAGCACTTCAAAACCGCGATGAACAGCCTCCGGGAACGGAAAAAAGCTCAGGCCAAGTACAATATCGTTGCCGCTGCATCCGAGTTGTTCGACCGCGACGGCTACGAGTCGGTAACCATGCGCGACATCGCAACTGCAGCGGACGTCTCCTATCAGACGGTCTACAACTACTTCCCCGGCAAAGCCCGAGTGCTGTACGAAATTCTGCTCCGCGACGCGCGACGCGCGGAACAGCAGATATTCACCGCCCTCGCCCCTGACAGTGACCTCTGGCCGGGCCTGGGACCGGCCATGAATCAACTGGTGATCAGCGTATTGCGAATGCTCGAACTTCACGATATGGGTTACTGGCGCACGATCACGGCGGAAATGATTCGCCAACCGGAAACGTTCGGCTCTCTGATAGGGCTGCTGGACGCGGAATTCAGGGAAGGTTTAGCACGGATCCTTCAGGTCGCGCGGGCTCGCGAGGAAATCGCCGGAACTGTCGATCTCGACACGCTGACCCAGGTGGTGATCTATCTCATCGATCACGCAGCGCTGCGTGTCATCGCCCTCCCGGCAGCTGACGCGGACGAGGTAGCGGACGAAGTCCGCCGCCAGCTCGAAATCGTTCTGACGCCCTATCTGGTTGTTCCATCGGGCGCCAAACCTTAGCGTAAGGTTTTACTGAGGGGAGCGCGTATCGTGAAGGAAATCCGCTGGGGCATCATCGGCACTGGCCGCATTGCCCGGGACTACGCCAACGCGCTGATGCAAGCACAGGGCAATCGTCTCGTGGCGGTGGCCAGTCGGCGCGTCGAGACCGCAACGGCGTTCGCCCGGGTATATCCCGACGTCCTCCCCCGTCAGACCTGTCTGTCGCTGCTGGAAGCCAACGACGTAGACGCCGTCTACATTGCCACGCCACACCCACAGCATGCGGAATGGACAATCCGGGCGCTGCAAGCGGGCAAGCACGTGCTGTGCGAGAAGCCGCTGGGTGTCAATCATCCGCAAGTCATGGCTATGACGGATGCAGCCGCGCAGAGCGGACGTTTTCTGATGGAAGCGTTCATGTACCGCTGCCACCCCCAGACCCACCGAATGCTGGAACTGGTTCACGAAGGTGCCATTGGCGAGCTGCGGCATATCGAAGCCAGCTTCGGCTTTCATGCGTCATTCGAGGCAGAAAGCCGCCTGTTCAACAACGATCTCGCCGGCGGCGGCATCCTTGACGTCGGCTGCTATCCCTTATCCGCGGCTAGGCTCCTGGCGGGGAGGGAACCCATTTCCATCGAGGCACACGGCCATCTCGGGGCCAGCGGCGTCGACGAGTGGGCGGCGGCGCTGCTCAGGTTCGACAACGGCCTGTCGGCACAGATTGCCACAGCCGTTTCGCTGAATCTGGACAACAGTCTGAACGTCTATGGCAGCGCGGGCCGGATGCGGCTGGCCAATCCCTGGCTGTGTGCAGACCGCGCGGGCAACTGGGCGTTCGAACTCACTCGCTCCGGTCGCGAGCCAGAGAGAATCAGCGGGCAGGCCCCGCCGCTTTACGTGCTGGAGGTCCAGCACGTCGCTGCGCAGATTCACGAGGGGGCTCCGGAGTCACCTTTGATGAGCTGGCAGGACAGCCGGGACAACGCGCTGGCGCTGGACGCCTGGCGTAGCGCCATCGGTCTCGAGTTCCGGCAGGAACGACCGGATAGCCACCCGGGACCTCTGCTTGGCATACCGCCGCGGCGGCGACAGGATGCCCCAATGAGCTACGGGACGATCCCCGGACTGGATAAACCCGTTTCCCATCTGGTCATGGGCTGCGACAACCAGCCAGGCATGAGCCACGCTTCGATCATGTGGGATCAGTTCTTTGAGCTTGGTGGTAACGCTTTCGACACCGCGTATATTTACGGCGACGGGCGCATGGAAACCCTGCTCGGGTGCTGGCACAGCGGCCGCGACTTGCGGGACGATCTGGTCATCATCGGCAAAGGGGCGCATACGCCAGACAATTTTCCGGACAGAATCAGCCCTCAGCTCAGCGAATCTCTGGACCGTCTGCAGACCGATCACGTGGACGTCTACTTCCTGCATCGCGACAACGTCGACGTTCCCGTATCCGAGTTCGTCGATGCCCTGAACGCCGAAGTGGACGCGGGCCGCATCAGGACCTTCGGGGGTTCGAACTGGACCCTGGCACGAATCCGCGCCGCTAACGAGTACGCGACCGCCAGCGGCCTGCAGGGCTTCGGCGCCGTATCCAACAATTTCAGCCTGGCCCGCATGGTTACGCCCATCTGGCCCGGGGTCGAAGCCGCGTCTACCCCCGAATTCCGCCGCTACTTGAGTGAATCCGGCATGGCGCTGTTGCCCTGGTCGTCCCAGGCCCGCGGTTTCTTCACGCCCTGGGCTGGCGCGGTAATAGACGAAGAGGCCCGGGAGAATCCGGTGATCACCACGATGCAACCGACCGTAGCGGAATTGCGGCGCACATGGTTCGCCCCGGACAACCTGCTGCGCCGCGAACGGGCCGGAGAGCTGGCTGAAGTCTTGGGTGTCGAGATGATCAATGTGGCGCTGGCCTTCGTGCTGCGGCAGCCGTTCCCCTGTTTTCCCCTTATCGGGCCCAGAACGCTCGGGGAGATCCGCAGCTGCGCGGCGGCGCTGGCCATTGAGCTTACGGACGACCAGCTGCGCTGGCTCAACCTGGAAGACTGATCAGAGGCAGCGCTTAAGCAGCGCCGGGGGCTTCATCGAGGTCGACGGCGCAGCGACACAACGTTGTCCGCCTTGACCGTTTCCTGGTGCAGCGAGAAAGCCATCTCCCAGGTGTAGACGTGGCTGCCGTCCCTGACGAACCCCCGCAGGCCATAACCCCGGGTTAACGGAAATAAGACAAAGGTGGCGTGGACGGTGCCGATGTCATTCCAGATCAGGCCCAGGTTGGGCGGGCTGTCCAGCTTCGCCGTTCCCTGCAGGCTGTCTCCGGCCAGACGCATGCCCAGGGTGTAGGTGCCTACCTCATTGGCGACGATCCTCAATGCAAACTCCCAGGCGGCCGCTTCGCTGCCCTGCCAGGTCCCTGTCAGCGTGAAACCGTCCTCGTCCTTTTGCACCTGCACATCGCAGGTGACGGCGTGGCCTAGACTCTGGCCTTCCGCCAGCAGGCTGCCCTTGCCGATCCAGCGGCCGGTTTGGAGGTTCATGGGGCTGCGCCTCCGTTTGCATCGCCCGCGGGCGCGGACTCGGCGGGAACCAGCACAGGGCCAGCGACGGCCTGGGTGCAGCGGGCATCCTTGTGCCGGGCATTGTTGACATAGGAAGACACCGGCACGGCGTCCAGGGTCATCGGCAGCACGGAATTCATCAGCGCCCGCAGTTCGTCCTCGGGCGTGTCCCCGTTGAGCCAGCGATGAGCCTCCGCAAAGGACAGCATCACCGGCTGGCGACTGTGCACGAAAGCCAGCGCTTCGTCAGCCGGCGCCGTGAGGACCGCAAAACTCTCGAGAATCTCGTCGGTCTCGGGGTTGCGCCAGCGATCCCAGATGCCGGCCAGGAGCAACCCAGGCAACTCATGAGGCCTAATGTAGTACGGCAGCTTCTGACCGGCGGTGCGGGCCCATTCGTAGAACCCGGAAATCGGCACCACGCACCGACGGTTGCGGAACGGCTCGCGGAACGCCGGGCTCTGATGCACCTTTTCCGATTTCGCATTGAACATGCTGTAGCGAGTGCTCATCTCTTTGGCCCAGAAGGGGGTCAACCACCAGCGCATGGGAACCAGCTCGGGCTCCCCATCCTCGCCGAGTCGGGCGACCACGATAGTTTCAGTCGGTGCAGCGTTGAAGTTGTCGGGGCCGGGATGGGGCATCCCCAACAGCTCTATGAGCAACCTGGAAAGGGGGTCGGAAGTGACGTTGAAACGTCCACACATGGGCCGCCAGAACCTCCGTTACGCGCTAGCTGAGACCAGACGAGGGCGCGTGCTTGCCAGGATTCCAGCCGACCGCCCCGAGAGCGCTCTCGGCGAAGGCAACCGGGGGCCCTTCCAACTCCGTCGCCATGGTGTCATTCCAGCGATTGAGAAACCCGAACAGCGAGATCACTCCCACCAGCTGCACGATCTGCCGCTCACTGTAGTGGGTGCGAAGGCGCTCAAAGTGTTCCGGCGTCGCCTCGTTGGGCACCCGCGCTGCCGCGAAGGCCAGCGCCAGAGCCGCTCGCTCAGGCTCGCTGAAAACATCCGACGTCTCGTAATTCAGAAGCTGGCTCAGCTTATCCTCAGCGGCTCCCAAGAGGCGAGCGCTGTGCGAAGTGTGCGCCTGGCAGTAACGGCAACCGGCGCTCAGACTGCAGGCGAAAGCCACCAGTCGGACGAGGGCAGGCTCGAGGTCTTCCTGCGCGTCGCCGGGCTCCGGCGCGGTCGGAACCAGCATCCGCAGATCACCGCCGAGGATGACATTGGCGAGGAAGGAAAACGCGACGGGCAGCTGGGGCATGTGCGCCATGGTGAGCATGCTGTTGGGAACAAAGCCCATCGCCTCGCGCGCCCCTTCAAAGATCGCCTGAAGTTCAGGAAGCTCGCCCATATCCAGCGGATTGAGATGTGCCATAAGCTCCAGTGCTCCTGTTGCGGCCGCCGTTGATCATAGCCGTTTGCGTTTGCTCACGCATTCGCGTACTAACGCTTTCCTGTGTCAAAGGAAACTCGCCCTCGCGCCTTAATCATGCCCCAAATTCCGATCGCCGGACGCCAACCTCACAGCCACACCCATCATGGAGTCCGGGTGGAAGACCCCTATGCCTGGCTCAGGGACCCCGACTATCCAGAGGTCAGAGATCCCGAAATCCTCCGCTATCTGGAAGAGGAGAACGCGTACTTCGAAGACCGGATGGCGCCTTACCGCAACCTGGTCCAGAACCTGTTCGATGAGATCAAGAATCGGCAACCGGAAGAGGACGCGTCGGTGCCCTATTACGAGCACGGCTACTGGTACCAGTGGCGCTACGCAGCGGACGCTCAGTATCGCGTGTGGCTGCGTGTACCTGCGGACAACGCCGAAAAGCCCCCGCCTGATGCGACGTCGTCCCGCTGGCAGGTCTTTCTAGACGAGCCCGCGCTGGCAGAACCCCACGCCTATTTCCGCCTGGGAGGGCTTTCCGTCAGCCCCAACGGCCGCTATCTAGCCTGGAGCGACGACACCAACGGCTCGGAGCGCTACACGCTGCGCATCCGGGATCTGCAGACCGGACAGCCGCTGGGCGAGCCCATAGCCAATACCCTGGGATCTCCTGAGTGGACCGCAGACAGCCAACAGCTGATGTATCTCGCCGTGAATGAGCAATGGCGTCCGTATCAGGCCAGACTGCACAGGCTGGGAGCGCCGCCGGAGCAGAGCCGGGTACTGTTCGAGGAAACCGACGAGGCCTTCTTCGTGGGACTCGACATCACCAGCTCAGAGCAATTCCTCATCATCAGCAGCGGCGATCATGTCACCAGCGAGACCCGCCTGCTGCCAGCGGAAGACCCTCTGGCCGAGCCCCTTCTGATAGCGACTCGACGCCAGGGGCATCAGTACAGCGTGGACCACGGCGATGGCTACTTCTTTGTGCTGACCAACCGCGATCACAAAAACTTCAGCGTGGTTCAAACAGCCGAGGCCACGCCAACCGAAGAGAACTGGCAAACGCTGATCAGCGGCTCTGACGAGCACTATCTGACGTGGCTGTTGAGACGCCAGGGGCGTCTGATGCTGGGGGAACGCGTCAAAGGCCTGGACAGCCTCAAAATCATCGACGACGACGGTGACAGCCACTATGTCGCTTTCCCAGAAACCACCTGCACCCTGGCTCCCGGTGCCAACGAGGAATACGGGTCAAACCTGTTCCGAGTGCACTATCAGTCCATGGTCACGCCCGCCACGGTATTCGACTACGATCTCAGACGGCGTGCTCTTATCAAGCGCAAAGTGCAGAGCATCCCAACGGGCTACGATTCGACCCTGTATACCACTGAGCGGCTTACCGCAAAGGCGCGGGATGGTGTCGACGTCCCTGTCAGCATTGTCTATCGCAAAGATCGACCGAAGGCGCCCGGATCGCCGCTGTATCTGTACGGCTACGGCGCCTACGGCAATGCCATCATGCCGGGCTTTTCATCCAGCCGACTCTCGCTGCTGGATCGCGGCTTTGCTTTCGCCATAGCCCACATCCGCGGGGGCGATGATCTGGGTTACCACTGGTACGAAGCGGGCAAGCTGGATCAGCGTGAAAACACGTTCAACGACTTCGTCGACGTCGCCCGGCACCTCATCGACGCTGGCTACACCAGTTCCGGGCGCATCGCGATATCCGGCGGCAGCGCCGGCGGCGAGCTGATGGGCGCCGTCGTCAACCAGGCGCCCGAGCTCTGGGGGGCTGTCGCTGCCCACGTTCCGTTCATGGATGTTCTGAACACCATGCTAGATGCCAGCCTGCCGCTGACGCCCATCGAGTGGCCGGAATGGGGCAACCCTATCGAGGACAAGGGCGCCTTCGAGACCATCCTGGCCTACTCACCTTACGATCAGCTGCGGCCAGGTGCATACCCTCCGATGCTGGTGACCGCCGGGCTCAACGATCCCCGCGTGACCTACTGGGAGCCCGCCAAATACGTAGCCAAGCTGCGCACGCTCAAGACGGATCACAACTGGCTGTTGCTGAAGACAAACATGGATGCCGGACATGGCGGTCAGTCCGGGCGTTTCGATGCCCTTCTGGAACTGGCGGAGGAGTACGGGTTCATGTTGATCAGCCTGGGAATGGCAGAGGCGGATCAAGCCGTTTGAGAATGGGCGGGTGCAGCGCGGGCGCAGCGCGAGACGCAGCCGGATTCAACGGCGCCTCAGGCGCTGCTGGAGGCGGGCTCGACGCGACCTTCGTGGGCTTCGCGCATGCGACGTCTGATGATATTTTGCACCACGCTGACGGTGGTCCAGTCATGAAGCATCAGGCGCTCACAGCCTTCACAGGGGACCTGCTCTTCCTCCGATACCAGCCTCAGGAGTTCGCTATACCGCAGCCGCGTCACATGCTCGCAGTGCGAACATTCCAGGCCTACAGCCGGATCGATGCCAATATACTCCATGATCGCTCGCTCCCTTCAGCGAAAGCACGTACACAGACTTTATCTTAGTGCGAATCTGCATTCTGGCCAGCTTGCCACCCCCTGGATTTTGCGCCACCCTAGTATGTCACCTCGGCATCTGCTCTCGCAGCGCGTCTTGGAACCGCGGCGCAGCTATCTCTACAAGCGCTTCGGCACGCGCCCGAACGGGCAAGTTCTTCAGCCGCGCCACCCCGAATTCCGTCACTACGATATCGACGTCCGTTCGCAGGGCAGTGACCAGCTCGACCTTAGGTACGATGCGCGAGACTGTGCCATCTCGAGCTGTGGCGTTCATGGCAATGATGGAACGCCCGCCCGTCGACGCCCTGGCTGCGCGCATGAAATCCACCGAACCACCGGTTCCCGATATCTGCCGCCCACCCGCCATCTCGGCGTTGACCTGCCCGAAAAGGTCAACCTCCACTGCGGAGTTTACCGACACGAAACCCGGCAGCTGCCGGATGACGCCTACCTCATGGGTATAGTTGGCGCCGCGGAACGAAACCGCGGGCGTATCCGCGAGCCAGTCCAACAGCGCCTTTGACCCCAGAGCCATGCCTGTCACGTGCTGTCCGGTATCAATGGGCTTGCGGCTGCCGTTGACATTGCCGTTCCTAATGAGCGCCATGCCCCCGTCATCAACGAGCCCGCCGTGCAGCCCCAGGTCGTTTTTGTCCTTCAGGCGGCTGAGAATGGCCGCGGGGATGCCGCCGATGCCCGTCTGCAGGCAGTCACCATCCTCGATCAAGCCTGCAACCAGCGCACCAATGGCATCGGCTGCCGGGTCAATGACCGGGGGTGCCATTTCGTGCAGGCCCCGCTGGCTCGGTACCAGCAGATCAAAATCCGCTTCGTCCACCACGGGGCAGCCGGCCGGGGCCGTGACGCTTTCGTTGAGCTCGGCGATGAGCGTGCCCGCGGCGGCCATTGCCGAGCCGAGGAAATCGACGTTCGGACCCAACCGCAGACGGCGGTCCGCGCCTCTCGCCACCTGTAGCAGGACCACGTCCACATCCTGTGCGAGGTACTCGTAAACGGCGCGCATCTGCATAGGCAGAAAATGCAGCCGGGCAGGGTCCGCCTGCTTCAGTTGCGGCGTCATGAAGAAGGTAGTGAACTCGGCGCTGGGGTGATAGGCAGTGAAATCGTGCCGGTTGTAACCGGCGATGGGAAACTGAATGAAGTGCAGGCGCTCCGGCAGAGTACCCCGCCGCAGCAGTTCCAGCAGGCCGCTGGGTTCATTCACGCTGCCGGCCACGAATATTCTCTGCCCCGGGCGCAGCAGGGTTGCAGGGTCGGTCATGGAGAAAGTTTCCGCCGCTGATAGAACCCGTATTTTATATGGCTGTCCATACCGATGGGCAATTTCCGTCCGCCGTCTCAAAGGTCAATAATCCTGGTATGAAGGACTCAGTGACGCATCAGAGCAACGAAGCATCCTCAGACCCGCTGGCTG
>JAHEEG010000018.1 GCA_024640825.1 Gammaproteobacteria bacterium | reverse complement strand
CCGCGGGCGTGGCTCCGATCGATCTTCCTGGAATCTTCGCCGTGGGGCTGCTCTACGACCTCACCTTTGTCATGCTGACAGCGCTTCCCGCCGCATTCCTACTCTGGCTGGTGCCTCAAATCTTATGGCGCCGTCCAGGCTTTCGCTGGCTCGTCAGCAGTATCGTCGTACTCAGTCTCTACCTGCTGGGGTTCATCGTGGTCGCGGAATGGGTGTTCTGGGACGAGTTCGGCGCGCGCTTCAACTTCATTTCCGTGGACTATCTGATCTACCGCCGGGAAGTAACCGAGAACCTCTGGGAGTCCTATCCCCTCGCGTGGCTGCTCGTCAGCATTGGGCTGCTGGCGGGCTCGGTCGCTTTTACTTTGCGCGCCCCCGTCCGCAAAGCTCTGTCTAGCGTTCAACAATTCCACTCACGCAGCTGGGTGTTTGCCCTGATCGCTCTGATGACAGCAGGGGCCATTGGGCTGATGGATCAGAAGCCGCGGGAGAATTTCCAGAACGTCTACGCCCGCGAGCTTGCATCGTCGGGTCCCTACCAGTTCTTCGCCGCTTTTCGCAACAACGAGCTGGATTTCGATACTTTCTATGCGAGCATGTCCAACCCCGCGCTGGCCAAAGAACTTCGGGCCCTGCTGCGATCTCCGCTGGCAACGCCCATTGACCCCGACCCGATGGGTATCTATCGGACTATAGACAATCCCGGAACCGAACAGCGGCTGAACATCATGCTGATCATGGTGGAAAGCCTGAGTGCCGACTATCTGAGCCGGTTCGGCAGGTCCGACCACATTACACCGAATCTGGACGCGCTGACTCCGGACAGCCTGTTCTTTTCCAACTTCTATGCGACCGGTACCCGCACCACGCGAGGGCTGGAGGCCGTGACCCTGTCTATCCCGCCGACGCCCGGGCGCTCTATCGTCAAACGTATCGGCCGCGAGTCCGGCATGTGGTCGCTGGGCAACGTGCTCAAGTCGCATGGCTATGACACCCGATTCATCTACGGGGGACGCGGCTACTTCGACAACATGAACGCCTTCTTCGCCGGCAACGGCTATCAGGTCATGGATCAATCGACGATCCCTGACGCCAAGATCGGATTCAGCAACGCGTGGGGCATGGCGGATGAATATGTTTTCGACGCTGCGCTGGAAGCCGCGGACGCTGCCGACGCGGAAAACCGATCATTCTTCTTTCACATCATGACCACCTCCAACCATCGCCCCTATACCTACCCGGAGGCTCGCATTCCCATACCCTCCGGCACAGGACGCAATGGCGCGGTCATGTACACCGACTACGCCATCGGCCGGCTGCTGCAAGCAGCCAAAGCGCATGGTTGGTTCAGCCGAACCCTGTTCGTGATCGTGGCAGATCACTGCGCCGGCAGCGCCGGCCGGGAATCATTACCCCTGGAACGCTACCACATACCGCTGTGGATCTACGCCCCCGGGCTGGTCGCCCCCGGCGAATATCCGGCGCTGGCCAGCCAGGTCGACATCGCCCCCACGCTCCTCGGTATGCTCCACATGGACTACGCCTCCAGCGCCTTCGGCCAGGATCTGCTAAAGGAAGATGGTCCAGAACGCGCTCTGCTGGGGAACTATCAGAACCTGGGATATCTGCGCAACGGTCGGCTCACGGTGCTGGAACCGCGCAAGAGAATCGAGGTTCTGGACTACGGCAATGCGAGGTCGCAGCCAACGAAAGGCGTACCTGACGACGACCTGACAAGGCGAACCGAAAGCTACTACCAGGGGGCCGCATGGATCTACACCCACCGCCTCAACGGCTGGGCGCGCGGCCAGCAACTCTCGCACGATCGGGCGCGAGGCTGACGCGCACATGGGCATTCTTCCGGCCTCCAGCCGCTGGCCGGCAGCCACACATCTGGTGGCGGTTCTCAGCGTACCGACAGCCGGTCTTCTGACCGTGCGTCTCACCAGATTCGATCAACACCTGGCCGACGCCCTGTTTACGCTGGAAGGCAGCGCCTGGACTTTCCGGAATCACCCCGTTCTCGAACTGGGACTGCACCAGGGTGGGCGGTGGATGGTCATCCTGTTAGCCCTGGTATTGCTGATAGCCCTGCTGCTTTCCCTGCGTATCAGAGCGCTGACGCATTGGCGTCGTGCGCTCGGCTGTCTGCTGGTCAGCATGGCCATGGCCACCTCACTGATCGCGGCGCTGAAATCCCTTACTCCCGACGTCTGCCCCTGGCGCCTGGCGCGCTATGGTGGCCATTTCGCCTCAGCCGCTGTCCATGCTGCAACCGGATCTGCGGGGCACTGCTTCCCGTCCGGACACGCCGGCGCCGGTTATTGCCTGTTCGGGTTGTACTTCGTTGCAGACAGATACGCACCCGCCTGGCGCTGGCAGGCGCTGGCCATACCTCTCGCACTGGGGCTGACTTTCGGAATCACCCAGCAGCTGCGCGGCGCCCACTTCCTGTCCCACGACCTGTGGTCCGCCGCGCTGTGCTGGGCCATCGCCTGGGGAACCGCCAGGCTGATGCTGGACAATGGCGGCAGCTTGGGAGACACGTACCCCGCGCAATCGACATAGGCGCGCCGACGGGCGCGGGTCCCTCACCCTGTTCAGTCCCCCATCTGCGTTTATCTGCGTTGCCGCAGGGCCACCAGCAGCCCGAGAACGAAGCCACTGAGCGCGGTGAGCGCCAGCAGAACCGCCCGAGGCATAGAGACGGTAAAGAACAGAATGTCGGTTTCTGCCGTCTCCATGTTCTGCAGAACGACGATCAACGTCAGGGCTGCAACCACCGAAATCAGAACAACACGCAGCCTGTGCATCATTCCCCAGTCTCGAATGCCTTACTCATAGACGAGAGCGCCGTCTTCCAGATCGGCCGCGGGGAACTCATCCTTCTCCTTCCAGTAGTCCTGCGTGAAGATCCACGGCTCGCGGTCGCCCTGCTTCGGCATCAGGTGCATGCTCCGTGTCAGATACCCGGGGTTGAAGTTGTCAGGGTCGATCCACGGCAGCTTCGGCATGTTGTGGTCTTCCGTCCGCAGCCGCGGCGTTACCACCTGAGCCCCGAGCTTGTCCATGTGTTTGAACATGCGGCAGACGAATTCAGAGATCAGATCGGCACGCAGGGTCCAGCTGGCGCGGAAGTAACCGAACACCCAAACCAGATTGGGAACCCCAGTGAACATGATGCCGCGGTAGGTGACGGTATCGGCGAAGTCGACTTTTTCGCCGTCCACGGTGAAATCGATGTCTCCGAGCACGCAAAGGTTGAAACCCGTGGCCGTGACGATGATGTCGGCCTCGATTTTCTTGCCTGATTTCAGCAGCACGCCTTTGGCGGTGAACCGGTCGATCTGGTCCGTGACCACCGACGCCTTGCCGGAGCGAATGCCCTGAAACAGATCGCCATCGGGAATGAACGCAAGGCGCTGCTGCCACGGGCGATACTTTGGCGTGAAGTGGGTCTCGACGTCGAAGTCGTCGCCCAGATACTGCCGCGCAGCGCCGATCAGCTCGGCTTTAAGCGCCTCGGGCTCTTCGAATGAGCGCCGGGTGACCTCCTGCTGATCGTGCAGAATCTTGCGACGCACGATTTCATGGGTCCACTCGTCGGGAACCTCCAGCTCGCGCAGCATGTCGGCAACGTCATTGCGGTTGGGCGCTGGGGCAAAGTAAGTGGGCGAGCGCTGCAGCATGGTGATGTGCCCGCAGTCGCCGGCCATCGCCGGTACCAGAGTGGCCGCGGTGGCACCCGAGCCGATCACCAGCACGTTCTTGCCTTTATAGTTAAGATCTTCCGGCCAGGTCTGCGGGTGCACGATCTGCCCCTGGTAGTCTTCCATGCCTGGCCACTCCGGCGTGTAGCCCTGGTCGTGTCGGTAGTAGCCCTGGCACATCCACAGAAAGCTGCAGGTGAAAAACCGGCTCTCGCCCGTGTCTTTGCAGGTCACCTCCAGGGTCCACAACTTCTCGTCGCTGGACCAGGAAGCGCTCTTCACCTGGTGCTTGAAACGGATGTGGCGGCGGATGTCCTGCTCGTCCAGGACCTCGTTGAGGTAACCCATGATCTCGCCGGCGGTGGCGATGGGTGCGCCGGTCCAGGGCTTCCACTTGTAGCCGAAGGTGAACAGATCGCTGTCGGAGCGGATGCCCGGATACTTATGCGTGTGCCAGGTGCCGCCGAAGCTGTCCTGGGTCTCCAGCAGAACGATGCTTCGGTCCGGATACTGGGTTTGTATGTGGTAGGCGGCATCGATGCCTGAAATACCCGCTCCGACGATCAGAACGTCGAAATGCTCTGCGGTGTCCGCCTGAGGATTGATGATGGCTGCGGCGTCGCTCATTAGTTGGCTCCCGTTTGAATTCTCAGCGCTTTTTCGGCCTTTCGATACTACCCGGAACGAACCGCCTCGGCAGCAAGGCACGGGAAAACGAGCTGCCTATTTGATTTCGATCAAAGGCCCGCAGATCAGTCCGGCAGGCCGAATACCATCAGCAGGTTACCCGGCTCATGAAAGTACAGACCGTATCCGGCATTGACCACCACCAGCCCGTCCGCCACCAGCGGCCCTGCGCCGCTGACGCTACCGCCGCGGCCCATGCGCCCGCCCACCGCCTGGAACTCCCGCGCCATGTCGAAATCCCATACCAGCTTGCCGGAGCCGCCTTCATAGGCGCGAAGATGGCCATCCAGGTGGCCGGCAATGACGGCGCCGGGGATCGCGGTCACCGCCGCGGAGATGCCGGGATCGCAGAACGGCCGCCCTGCACCGCAGACGTTTTTCTGCACGTTGCTCCAGAGGACTTCTCCAGACAGAGCATCTACAGCATGAATGCCCGGCCGCGCCGCCTCAGGATCCAGATACTGACCGTTGCGGGTATCGTTCATGTCATTGATGGGCACATAGACACGGGTGCCTTCCGCGGCGAGGCCGAAATGCACGCCGCCCTGAATGCTGCCCCGGCCGATTCGGGTCCAGTATTCGAGTTCCGGTGCTTCGGTGCCTGGCGGGACGTCCGGGTCGACGGCCCACACGGAGCCGGTCTTGTGGCCCCCGACGATGCGCTGGCCACCGTCCGGCAGATCGACAATCAGCTGGCTGGCGCTGATGTCGAAGTCAGGGCCGTTCTCGTCGGGACAGTTCGGGTTGTTCACCATCATGCAGGCAACGTTCCAGGCATCCCCCGGGGTTAGCTGTCGGGTCCAGATTCGCTCGCCGGTGTCCAGATCCAGCGCCAGCACCGCATCGCTGTTGCCATCCGCCGGGCTGGAATAGTTTTCGCCGGTACCCACATAGAGCCGGTTGCGTTTGACGTCGATGGCCGGGCTGGCCCATATAGGTGCGCCCGAGGGCCCGTAGTTCTGAGTGCCCGCCGCCGTTCTCACCGTCGGCCGGGGCGGCTCGGGAATCGCATAGCTCTGCCAGCGGATCTCCCCGGATCCAGTATCCACGGCCATCACCTTGCCGCGAAAGGTACAGCACTCGTAAGCGGGATCGGCTGCCGGGGTAACCTCCAGGGAGGAAACGGGAACATAGAGGGTGTCACCATGCAGCGCCGGCGTGCCCGTAAGCGTGGCGCTGGGATGATCATCGGCCTTGATGGACCAGACCAGCTCTCCGGTGAGCGCGTCCAGTGCATAAAGACGGGCGAGAATATCGCCAAAAAAAGCCAGCGGCCGCGTCTGGGTCGGCTTGAGAACGACGGCTGTTCGCACCTCTGCCGACGCCTGAAAAGCCCAGCGCACGCAGCCGCTGTTCTGATCCAACGCGTACACCCGGCCATCCTGACTGCCCACATAAAGGGCCCCAAAACCGGCGGCGGCCTGAGAGCGCGCCCGCATGGCATCAGGAAAAGCAAAAGCCCATTTCAATTCCAGGTCAGGCAGCTGATCGACGGTGAGGCCGCCGACATCGGCGGGCACGAAACGGCTGGTGTCGTGACCCCAGCCGACCCGCGCGGGTACGCGTGCAAGATCAAAGCTGGGCGTATCGCCCTGACAGCGGACCTCGGCGAGATCGTCTCCGCTTCTGGGTTTGAAGCGCTTGCGGGTCAGGTACTCCACCACCTGCATGCGCTGCTGCTCGGACAGCATTGAAGACTGGGTTTTCATGATGCCTTCCGTCATGGCGGCATAGAGCGCCTGGCCGGGCATCATTTCGAGCCACGAGAAATGCGGCGCCTTCTGCACCGTACCTCCGTGGCAGCTGGCGCAGTTGTCGGCATAGAGTGCCGCGCCGGGCAGCGCGTCGCGGTCGCCCAGCTCGTCCAGGCCCACCTGAAACTGATCCGTGGAGGAAAGCGCGTCGACTTCGGGCTCCGAAGCCCCGGCGGGCGCCTCGGACGCAACCGTTGACCCAGCGTCAATGGCGGGCTCTGAGCAGCCCGTGATCAACAAGACCGCCAGCAGGCCCGCCGGCAAACCGGAAAATCGCACAGCTCTCCCCTTCCTAATCCCTGCCGGCATTCAATCACAGAGAGGGGCGTGATGCCTCGTTCCCGTGATCAGCTCCCGCCTTTGGGGCCGAACACCAGCCACGCAAGGAAGCCGACCACTGGCAGCAGCAGAATGATGACGATCCACAGAACCTTGCCCCCGGTGGAGGCGCCGCTCTGAACCGTCTTCACGACGGCGTAGACGTCCAGCACCAGCACCAGCAGGCCCAGCAGTCCGTTTATCTCGATTCCCATTGAACACACCTCCTTCGTGAAAAATCGGGCGGCGCCAGAGGTCAGCCGCCCACCAGCACATCAGTGCAGCAGCAACCCGCGCAGCATGAAGTAGATGAGCGCAGCCATCGCAGCGGACGCCGGCACGGTTACGACCCAGGCCGACAGGATCTTCATCAGGGTCGACCGCTTAACGAGGTCCTGCTTGTAGACCTTCTTCAGCCCTTTGCGCTCCCGCTTGGTCAGGGGCAAGCCCGAGGCGTTTCTGCGCAACTGCTTGAGCATCCGACCTTTCCCGGCGATATCCGCACTTTCGAAGGTTTCCAGGAATGACTCGACTACCGCGCGATTTTCTCCCTGATGGTGGCTCTCGATTTCATCGATCATCCGCGAGTAATTGGCCTTGAGATATTCGCGAAGAAAACCGACGCCGAAAACCCCGCCCACAGCAATATGCGTGGAACTTACAGGCAGCCCCAGCTGGCTTGCGATGATCACCGTAATCGCCGCCGCAAGGGCGATGCAGAAGGCGCGCATCTGGTCAAGCTCTGTAATCTCGGAGCCCACCGTTTTGATAAGCTTGGGTCCGTAAAGGGCAAGCCCGATGGCGATGCCGACGGCGCCAATTATCATTATCCAAAGCGGAATGGCAGCCTTGCTGGCAACGCCGCCGCTCATGATGGCATCGTTGATGGCGGCGAGAGGGCCGATGGCGTTGGCGACGTCATTGGCGCCGTGGGCAAAGGAAAGCAGCGCGGCGGCGAATATCAGCGGGACATTAAACAGCGCGTTGACGCCTTCCTTGCTGCTGGGGAGCGCCCTCGAGGCTCGGGCGATGAGCGGGCGTGTGAAGCCGAAGGTAAGCATCGCCAGAACGGCCCCGATCAGCGCCGCGGTGAGAAAATCCACCGCCCACAAACGCTTCAAGCCTTTCAGAACCAGATAGGTGCCGAAGGACCAGGACATGACCGCCAGCAGCACGGGGACCATCTTCAAAGCGGCCGGCATCACCGCGTTGCGGTACGTGATGCTGCGCTTGATCAGGTAAAGAAAAGCGGCCGCTATGGCGCCTCCCATCAGCGGCGAGATCACCCAGCTGGCCACGATGGCGGAAACCTGTCCCCAGTTGGCTATGCCTGAACCACCTGCTGCCAGGCCAGCGCCGAGAACGCCCCCCACAATCGAGTGAGTGGTCGAAACGGGTGAGCCAAGCGCAGTCGCAATATTGAGCCACAGCGCCCCCGCCAGCAGCGCGGCCATCATCAGCCAGACGAAGCTCTCCGCATCTTCGATGAGCGCGGGGTCAATAATTCCCTGCTTGATGGTTCCCACCACGTCGCCGCCGGCGATCAACGCTCCGGCAGCTTCGAATACGCCGGCAATGACAACTGCCCAGCCCATGGTCAGGGCGCGGGAACCGACGGCTGGCCCGACGTTGTTGGCCACGTCGTTGGCACCGATATTCATGGCCATGTAGCCGCCGATAACCGCCCCAGCGAGGAGCAGAAGGCCGCCGGGTACAGACAGCGCCAAGGTGCTGGTGGAGAAAAGGATGGCGAAGAGGAACGCCAGCGCAATGCCAGGGCGCACGAACTGTGTCGGCCTCATGGTCGAGAAAGTCCCCCTCGTATTTAATGCAGGCCCTGAAATCGAACCTGTCCCCAAGTTGGATTAAACCGGTATTCGTGGCGACGCAAAAGGGCTTATTGAGGAGCCCCGCATCCGCAGCAGACATGCCGGTGGAACAGACATCGCGAGCCCCCGCAGCTATGCTGCCGCTTTCGGCAAAGGAGCAGACTCATGGCCATAGCCCTCACAAAACCCGGCATCGATCTCGGCATTGTCACCGGCGACGGCGATGCAGCGCTCAGGTTTTACCGGGACACGCTTGGTTTCCGGCAGGAGCCGGACACCCAATTCCCCGGCGGCGGCACCATGCACCGCCTGTGGTGCGGAGAGAGCCTCATCAAAATCGTGGTACCAGACAAAGTCCCTGCGGCCCGACCGGCAGGCGGCGGGCCCATGGGGGGAACGGGCTACCGCTACTGGACCATCTCCGTCAGCAATCTTCAGCAACTGGTGGCCGATTGCAGATCCGGCGGCTATGAGGTTCGCGTAGAACCCAGGGAAGTCCGCCCGGGCGTGACCATCGCCATGGTTGAAGACCCGGACGGCAACTGGGTGGAATTTCTGCAGAGCGGCTGAGCAACCCGCGGCGTCTGCGCGGGTTGCATCCAGACTCGAAGACCTGTTGCGGGCGCTAGACCCGCTGCACCAGGGTGCCGGTACCGAGGCCGCCGCCGCAACACATGCTGATCAGGCCGTACTCACCGCCGCTGCGCTTGAGCTCGTGGACGGCTTTGGTGATCAGGAAGCAGCCGGTCGCCCCCAGGGGGTGGCCCAGAGAGATGGCGCCGCCATTGGGGTTCACCTTCGCCATGTCGGCGCCGACGGTCTTGGCCCAGCCCAGCACGACGGACGCGAAGGCTTCATTGACCTCGAAGACGTCGATGTCGTTGACGCTCAACCCCGCGGCTGACAGCAGCTTCTCGGTCGCAGGGATGGGGCCTTCCAGCATCAGCACTGGGTCACAGCCGACCAGGGCCGTTTCGACGATCCGCGCCAGGGGCGTCAGGCCCAGGGCCTCGGCCTTGGCAGCGGTCATCATCAGCACCGCGGCGGCACCGTCCGCGATCTGCGAGGAGTTGCCCGCCGTATGCACGCCGTCTTCCCGCGCCACCGGTTTGAGACCAGCCAGAGCCTCGAGACTGGTGTCCCGGGGAATCTCGTCCGACTCGAAAACCTTGGTTTCCTCGGTGCGCTCGCCGTTCTCGTCAAACACGGGCACCTCCAGGGGAATGATCTGCGCTTCGAAGCGACCCTCGGCCTGGGCCTTGTGAGCGCGCAGCTGAGATTCCAGGCCGAACGCATCGGTATCCTGACGGGTGATCTGGTACTTCTCCGCCATGCGCTCAGCGCCTTCGAACTGGCTGGTGAACTCGTAGTGCGCAAAGTAGCTGCGGGAAACCGGCTTGCCGAGCTCGGGCTTGAGCCCGACCGCGTCAGCGCCAATGGGCAGGCGCGTCATGTTCTCCACGCCGCAGGCAACGACGACGTCCGCCATGCCTGCGCGCAGAATGCCGGTGGCCAGCGTTGACGCTTCCTGAGAGGAACCGCACTGCGAATCGATGGTGATGCAGGGGGTGGCCTCCGCCCCGCCATGAGCCAGCCATGCGGTGCGGGTGACGTTCATCCCCTGAGCGGCCAGCTTGTTGATGCAGCCGCCGATGACCTGATCCACCTGGCTGGATTCGACGCCGTTGCGGGCGAGCATCTTCATGATCACCTGTCCCAGCATGTCGGTGGGATGCACCCAGCCCAGGGAACCTTTCTTGCGGCCAACCGCGGAGCGCGCCGCATCCACTATCACTACGTCCTGCATGTCTTCCCCCTCTTTGCTGTTAAGAAGTTCGATTGAGTGTGTAAAGCCCGCCAGTATCGCACAAGTTCAATTCCTCCCGCGCCTGTGGCAGCATCCGGCCCTTCACTTTGGCGCCCGATCATGCCCACAGAGATTGCCCTGTATGGCTCCCTCGCCGTCATCGTCCTGCTCATGCTGACCCAGGCCACCTTCTATCGGTGGCCGCCCTTCCGATCCAAGGGTCCCAGCCGCTGGCTGGATGTCTCCGCGGGAACGGCTCTGGCCTACGTCTTCGCGCACCTGCTACCGAAGCTGGCCTCGAGCCAGGAGAAGTTTACCGGGGTTCCAGTATCGGAAGCTGCCGGCTATCTGCGCAACCACATGTATCTGGTTGCTCTCGCCGGACTGGTGTGCGTCTACTGGCTCGAAAGGACTACCGAACGCGTAGCGGCAACCGAGAACATCAAGCCGGGCCTGGCGAGCTGGGCACCGTGGCTGCTCATCGGCGGTTACGGATTGTATTTCCTGCAGCTGGGCTACCTGCTCGCTGACATGCCTAGACCGGAGCCCTTGTCTTACCTGCTGATCGGGCTCGTTCTGGGCCTGCACGTGATGGGGATTGTCCACGGCTTGCGAAGCATGAACCCCCTACGTTATCAGCAGGTGCTGCGGTGGATCTACCCAGCCACAACCCTCACAGGATGGCTGATTGGCGCGCTCACGACACTGCCGGCAACCGTCGTGCTTTTCTTCAGCGCTTTCATCGCCGGCGGGATCATCGTCATCGCCATCCGCGAGGAGCTGCCCGCTGACCACAGTTCAAACTTCGCCACTTTCTTCGCCAGCGTGGTCCTGATGTCGATGGCTATTCTGCTGGCTCAGGAGATACAGATCCGCGCCTGACCGCCGTATCTCCGTTCCAGCACGCCTCTACCGACTCTGGTTGTACTGAGGATCAGAGAAACGTTCTGACCACCTCCAGAAACTCGTCCGGCTTGTCCAGGGGCACCGGGTGACCTGATCCGGCAATCTCGTCCAGTCGGCAATCGGCAACCTCTCGGGCAAACCTTTCCGCCACCGGCCGAGACAGAATGTCGCTGAACTCACCGCGGATGAGCAGCGTCGGCACGTCGATACTGGCCACCAGCTGCCAACCCTCGTCCGCTGGAATGCCTTCCCGGGGATTGTCGGGGTCTCTCAGCGCCCGGTCGTAGCGGTAGGTCCAGCCGCCGCCTTCGGTGCGCATCAGCGATTGATAGACCCTGCTGCGCTGGTGGTCTTCCGGCGGCACCGGGTTATCCTTTCTGGCCCTGGCAAATGCCTCTTCGCGGGAGCCAAAGACATCGCTGCGGGCCACGTTGCTCTGAATGGTCCGCAGACCCTGAGTGTCAATCTCCGGGGCGATGTCCACAATCACCAGCCGTCCCAGCTCGGACGGCCGCTGCCCCGCATAGCCAAAGGAAACGATGCCGCCCATGGACAGCCCGAGCAGTACGAAGTCGTCCAGGCCCATGGCATCGACGAAGGACTTCAGATCCTCCACCATCTCCCCCGTGCCGTAGGCGTTGGCGGGCGCCCACTGGGTCTCGCCGTGGCCGCGCTGGTCCAGCGCCAGCACCCGGTAATCGGCAGACATGGCTTCGGCAAAGGCATCCCAGCTGCGGGCATGCCCGGTATAGCCGTGCAGCAGCACCAGATCCCGGGCGCCGGGTTTGTCGCAGGCCCAATCCCGATAGTGAAACCGCAGACCCCGCAGCTCGATGAGTTCGTCGCGTACTTCAGCCATTTGCCTCTCCTGACGGTAGGTGCGCCTGTCACCACAATAGTTACCGGAAGGAATACCACAAAGGGCTGCCAATTTCGCGCTGGCCGAGGGGATTGTTATGCTTGGCGCGTCCAGTCCATTCATCATGCGCAGGGTCACGTCTGCCCTCATGAACTTTCTGTTCATCACCGCTGACCAATGGCGGGGCGACTGTCTGTCGGCCCTGCAGCACCCGTGCGTGCAGACCCCGGCACTCGACGCCCTTGCGGCGGAGGGCGTGCTGTTCGCCCGGCACTACTGTCAGGCGGTGCCCTGCGGCCCGTCGAGGGCTTCACTGCACACCGGCCTGTACCTGATGAATCACCGTTCCGTGATCAACGGCACGCCCCTGGACCGACGGCATGCCAACTGGGCGCAGGTGTTGCGCGGCGCCGGTTACGACCCGGTGCTGTTCGGCTACACCGACACCAGCGTGGACCCCAGGGACTACCCGCCCGACGACCCGGCGCTGACTACGTTCGAAGGCCTGCTGCCGGGGCTGAAGCCCGAGGTGTTGCTCAACGAAGGCGATCTGGCCACCTGGGCCGAATGGCTTCGTAGCCAGGGCCACCCCGTACCCGAACGCCTGTACGACCTCTTTCTGACCAAGACAGATCAGCCGGAATGGGAAGCCGGCGGGCCTGCACCGGCGTCGCTGGCCCTAAAGGCCGAGCATCACGACACGCGATTCCTCACTGATCGGGCGATCGACTATATCTCCCGGGCGTCCGGGTCGACGGGTCCCGGCTGGTGCGTGCACCTGTCGCTGCTGCGTCCGCACCCGCCCTGGATCGCACCGGCTCCCTACAACGCCATGTACCCACCAGAGGCGTTGCCAGATTTCCTCCGCGCGGCAACGCCTGCCGAGGAAAGCGCGCATCCCTGGCTGGACTACCAGATGCGGCAGCGGGGCGCCCGGGTGCCAGCGGACGAACGCAAGCTGCGGCGCCTTAAGGCCAGCTACTTCGGGCTCATGACCGAGGTAGATGACAACCTCGGTCGGCTGATGAGCGCGCTCGAATCCCTGGGTGAGACGGAAAACACCTTCATCATCTTCACCTCGGACCACGGCGAGCAGATGGGCGACCACTGGCTGCTGGGCAAAAGCGGCTACTTTGACCAGTCCTATCACGTGCCGCTGATCATCCGCGATCCGGATGCCAGCGCCGCCAGCACCCGGGGCAACAAGGTGGATGCGTTTACCGAGCACGTGGACGTCATGCCCACGCTGATCGATCGCGCCGGCATCGAGGTGCCGGTGGCCTGTGATGGACATTCCCTGCTGCCGTGGCTCCAATCGGTGCAGGGACCCATCGGCTGGCGCGACGCCGCGCACTGGGAGTTCGATTTCCGCGACCCGGCCGATCCTGCCATCGAACAGGCGCTGGGATTGCTCATGGGCGCCTGCAACCTTGCGGTCATTCGCGATGACAATTACAAGTACGTGCACTTCGCCGGCCTGCCCAGCCTGCTGTTCGATCTCCAGGCAGATCCGTGCGAACAAGTCGACCGAAGCAGAGACCCGGCCATGCAGTCGGTGGTTCTCGCCTACGCGGAGAAGATGCTGGCCTGGCGAGCGCAGCATGCCGACAAAACGCTGAGCCACGTGAAGCTGACGGACGAGGGCCCCATACGCCGAACGGCTGATGGGCAGATCGAGCGAGGGCTCTGAAGAAACCTCTATTCGAAAACTCAATTCGTAGAAAGGGAGAGACAGCCAGCATGCAGACGCTATTGCAATCGGCCGTGGAAAACGAAGTGGTGCCCTTCGCCATCGCGGCGCGAATTACCCGCGAGGGCATCGCCGAGAAAGCCGCCAGCGGCGGCGCCGCCATGGATTCCATCTTCCGCGTGGCCTCCATGACCAAGGCCGTGACCAGCGTGGCCGTGATGCAGTTGGTGGAGCAGGGCAAGGTCGCACTGGACGAGCCGGCGGTAACCTACACCGAGCGCCTGCGTGACAAGCAGGTTCTCGCCGGGTTCGATGCTGACGGCACCCCGCGCCTGCGGGACCCCGCATCACAACCGACCATCCGCCAGCTGCTGACCCACACCGCCGGCTTCGCTTACGTCGTCTGGAACGCCGACCTCCTGCGCGTCGCAAAGCACATGGGCATGGACATGTCCCGCGACGTCGGCGCGGACATTCTCGATCTGCCGCTGATGTCGGACCCGGGAACCCGATGGGAATACGGAATCAATACCGACGTGCTCGGCGTCATCGTCGAGTCAGTGAGCGGCCAGTCGCTGGCCGACTACTTCGCCGAGCACATCCTGGATCCGCTGGGGATGACTGATACCTGTTTCAAGGTGCCGGAAGATAAGCAGCAACGGGTGCTGCCCGCCTTCTCCCGAGGACCCGAAGGGCTGGTTCAGACAATGCTGGGTATCGCTGACGTAACCTTCTACAGCGGCGGCGGCGGTCTGGCCTCGACCCCGACCGACTACGCCCGCTTCCTGCAGACGCTGCTGCGCGGGGGCGAGATGGACGGGCAGCGCGTTCTCGACAGCGCGACGGTGGATCTGATGGCCCAGAACCATACCGGCGCGCTGCCCATCAACCCCATGATTACCGCCAGCCCGAGATTCTCCGCCGATTGCGACTTCTTCCCCGGCGAGCCCAAACACTGGGGCCTGGGCTTCCTCATCAACGATCGGGACATTCCGGGCCGGCGCCGCGCCGGCAGCCTGGGCTGGGCCGGCGTCCACAACACGCACTACTGGATAGACCGTCAGTCGGGTTTCGCAGGCCTGCTGATGACTCAGCTGCTGCCTTTCTGCGACCCGGCGTTCCTGAAACTTTACGAGGATGTCGAGCGCGCCTTCTATTCAGCTGACTAGCCTCGGGGCGGACAGCGTCAGGCGGTTTCACCATGAGCCGGGCGCCGGTAGCGAAGCATCTTGCCGCTGCCCGCACCCCTGTGTTGCCCGTTCTCCAGCGCGATCTCGCCGTTGACCACGACCAGCCGGATGCCTTCCGGCGCCTGTTTCGGATCATCGTAGGTCGCGGTATCCAGGACGGTGTTCGGATCGAAAAGCACCAGATCTGCCCAGTATCCCTCGCGGATCTGGCCCCGTTCCTGCAGGCCAAAGGTTGCCGCCGCGACGCTGGTCATGCGCCGGACCGCTTCGGGTAGCGATAGCACGCCGCGTTCGCGCACATAGCGGCCAAGCACCCGGGGAAAGGTACCGAACAGCCTCGGGTGAGGTCGTCCCCGCAGGTCGGGGATGCCGTCCGACCCTACCATCATGTCGGCGTGGCGCAGGTTGGTCTCGATGTCCGCCTCGTCGATGATGAAGTGGATGCAGATGGTCCGATCGCCCCCAGGCGCGGTGAGCACGAGCTTCACGGCTTCGGTCACGTCGATGCCGAGCTCGTCGGCGATCTCGGTGAGCATGTGCCCTTCGTACTGGCGAAACGCCGGGCAGCTGGCGATGCGGATAACCTCAGCGAGCGCCCGATTGGGATCGTCCAGGTCGAAGTACTCAATCATCCGCCCGCTACCGGCGGTATAGGGATAGACGTCCAGGGTGACCCGCTGGCCGGCAGCCAGCGCAGCGTCCACCCGCGCCAGGGACTCGCGCACTTTGCCCCAGTTGGGACGACCCGCAGCCTTGTGATGCGATATATGCGCATGCAGTTCGGCCTCCCGGGCTATGGTCAGCGTCTCTTCCACCGCTTCTAAAAGCCGGTCTCCCTCGTTGCGCATATGGGTGGTGTAGAGGCCGTCATAGGGTTTGACGGCCTTTGCCAGCGCAATGACTTCCTCAGTCTCACTCCAGCGCCCCGGTCGGTAAATCAGGCCCGTCGAAAAACCACAGGCGCCCTGCGCCATCGCCCGGTCGATGTGATCCCGCATGATGGCGGTTTCACTGGCCGTCGGCGCTCGCGCTTCCATGCCCATGGTGATGCCGCGAACCGTGTTGTGTCCCACCAGCATCAGGTTGTTGATGGCCGGACGCCTGGCGAGCACCGCGTCGAAGTAGCCGGCCAGGTCGGTGAACTGTCCCTCCAGCCCGGCCAGAATACCGCCACTGGCCGCCACCGAATCCTGACCCGCGTCAGCTGGAATGGCAGAGAAGCCGCAGTTGCCGCTGACCACCGTGGTGACGCCCTGGGCCAGCTTGAAGGACATGTCCGGATGACGGAAGAAAGCGCCGTCGTCGTGGGCGTGGGTATCGATGAGCCCGGGGGCGAGACAGAGGCCTCCACCGTCGATCTCGCGCCGGGCTGGCCCGGCGCTGCCCACGGTGCGGATACGACCCTGGTACACCTCGACATCGGCAGCGACCGCAGCGCTGCCGGTGCCGTCGAGTACCTGAACGTTGCGAATGGCAAGGTCAATCATGTGCCGCTCCCCGTACGTGTGTGAGTGTTTGTCAGCGTCTCTCAGAGTTCATCCGCATCCGCCCGCGACCTGTCAAAGTCCATAACGTCCGGGGCCGGTACGCAGCCACTCGCCGACCATCTCACCGACCATGATGCAGGTAAGGTTGGTGTTGGCTCGGGGCACGCCGGGCATGATGGATGCATCCGCCACCACCAGCTGATCCACCCCGTGGGCGCAGCCGAACTGATCCACCACCGCCAGAGGATCGTCTGTCGGCCCCATCTTCGCGGTGCCGCAGGGGTGATAGCCGCTGCCCGCGAAGCGGCGACACAGCCCGGCCAGCGCGTCCTCGTCTTTGCCGCGGGCGGGATCCGGAAAGGTCACCGCCTCGATAAGATCGGCCAGCGGCCCGCTGTCCGTAAAGGCAAGGGTGTCCTTCAGACAGCGCACCAGCCTGGCGACATCCCGCTCGTCCTCGCAGAAGCGGTTGTCGATGACCGGCGGGCGATGCGGATCCGCGCTGGCAAGCCGCAGCTCGCCGCGACCATGCTGATATTCCAATACCGAGGCGATGGCGAAAGCGGCTGGCCGCTCCGGCCGGCCGGCGAAGCTGAGCTGCTCGATCTGCAGATCGTTGCGTTTGTCCGACCCCTCGGCGGTGTAGCGCAATATGGTCTGCATGAGCGGCTGATCGAAGTCGATGAGCGATGCATCGCGCGCCTGACAGACCACGGCCAGGGCAGGATGATCGCTGAGGTTGGCACCCACCCCCGGCGTATCAGCTTGCACATCAATGCCCAGGTTTTCCAGCTGTCGTCTGGGGCCGATACCGGAACGCATGAGAATGGCCGGTGACATGATAGCGCCGGCGCTGAGCACCACCAGCCGCGCGCGGATCTCCGCCACTTTGCCCTGCGCGTCTTCCACCTCCACACCCACGCATCGCCCCACCTCGATGACAAGCCGGCGAACGAACGTGTCCGGGCGGATCTCGAGATTATCGCGAACCCGGGCCGGGGACAGGTAGCCCACCGCACAGGATATGCGCAGCCGACCCAGCTTGTTCAGCGGGTGCGGGCCGGCGCCCCAGCCCCAGGGTTCGTTGGCATCCTCGCACAGGGGATATCCCAGCCCCTGGGCCGATTCCAGAAAAGCCGCGTGCTGGGGCAGCAGTTGATTCCTGGGATAGCGGCGGATAGATATGGGCCCGCTGTCCCCATGGTAAGGCTCCGAACCGAAATCCAGATCCCGCTCCAGCCGCTGGAAAGCGGGCAGAACATTCTCCCATCGCCATTCCGGGTTGCCCTGCTCAGCCCACTCGTCGTAGTCCTCGGGCATGCCGCGAAGCGCGATGGTGGTATTGACGGCGCTGGAACCGCCGGTGACCCTGCCCCGGGGGAACGCCACCTGCCGGCCCGGCACTGGTTCGTAGTCCAGACCCCAGTCGTGCGCTCGATAGGAATTGTTGTGACCATTGGTCAGATCAAACGGGGTCTTGGAGAGATCGGGATAATCGGGGCCGGCTTCCACCAGCAGTACCTGGCAGTCCGGATTTTCGCTGGCCCGAGCCGCGATGACCGAGCCTGCGCTGCCAGCGCCCACGACCAGGACGTCGAACACATCTACCCCTGTTGCCAGTACCCCTTATGGAGTATCCACCTGCTGGAGGGAATGTCTACGTCAGCCAAGCGGGTTCAGACAGGACGGTGACACTGGTAGATGAAGTCTTCCACACCGTAGACGAGCTGGCTGGGCGTGATCCGGTGGATCCGGGACACTTCGGGTTCGGCGAATTCCGCCTCGATCGCCGTCAGCGCGCCCTGAGAAAACGCCCCATCGTCAACGTGCAGATACTGATAGTCGCTGATGGCCTCGGTGAGCAGCGTTTCCTCCAGATGCCAGCGCCCACGGTACGTGAACGCCAGAAGCAGCCTGCCCGAATCGCGATCTTCAAGCCGGGTCAGGCCTTCAGAGGCGCCGTCGTTATGAAATGTTTCTATGCTTCTGGCGACCAGCGAGAGGCCACCGGGATCGTCAACCTCGCAGTACCAGGGTTCCTTCGTGAGCATTTGAGAATCGATGCGAGCCTCACCCTCGAAAAGCGTGTGGCCGAGCAGGAACCCAATCAGGGCCGCGCCGCTGACGGCAGCAAATAGGGTGGGCCTGTCTCTTCGAAAAAGCCGCCGCAACACGCGAATCCGGCTCCCGTTTAGGTGTGACCTGCTACTTTGCCTGAGAAGGCGGGTCGTAAACTGTGCCGGGATTCAAGTTATCGCTAGAACGGCCCTCATTGGCGGCTCAACTGTTCTGTCAGCTGTCGGATCAGCGCCTTGATAGCAGCTACGCGATGATGTCGTTGGCGTATTACCCCTTAATACGACGTATTCAGCCAATCTGAAAATGCTGGGTGCATATTGACACGTAAATGGCGCGCCCGGAGAGATTCGAACTCCCGACACCCAGGTTCGAAGCCTGGTGCTCTATCCAGCTGAGCTACGGGCGCACAGGCGGGCATGATGCCTGCAATCCCTGGTTGAGGTCGAGTACCATCTGCCGCGCCTATGTTTTCACAAACCGCGAGCGAAACATGCAGCTGCCCTATCCCTTTCAGCAGAATCACCTGAACCGTCAGCTGGCGCTGCTGCTGGTCGCCCTTCTGCCGCTCCTCGTCGCGGCGGGCTGCGAGCCCAAAGACCGCCGGCCGGGCACCTGGCTGTCTGGAAATGTGGCCGAAGCACCTATACACGACTGGTCATTCGTCAACGATCAGCAGGAAGTCTTCGTGGAGACCCGCCCCTGGTACGGCATCCCCCACTCCGTGACCACCGTTATCGCCAGCAGCAACGGCAAGGTGTTCGTGCCGTCCATCTACGAAGCCCCGGCCGAGTTTCCGGGCACCAAATACTGGAACCGCATCATCGCGAACAACCCGTCCGTGCGCGTGAAGGTCGGCGATACGCTCTACGAGATGGAAGCCCGCCCGGCGGCGAACGCTGAAGAGTTTGCCGAGGGCTTTTCCGCGCTGGCGGAGAAGTACGATTTCTGGCGCAAGGTCCACGAGGACCCGGACAACCAGATGCCCTTCGTCATCATCCGCATGCACCCGAAGGCGGGATAACTAGGAAACGACCTCGAAGCCGATCTGGCCGAAAGCGCCAAAATCGGCCAGATAGCTTCCCGGCCTGCCGGGATGCGCCGCGCCGATGGAGCCCGTCATGAGGACATGGCCGGGTTCCAGCACATAGCCCTGCTCGACGATGCGTCCCACCAGCCACTTCAGCGCCTGCCATTGATCGCCCATCACGTCGCTGGCCGGCGCCTCGTGCAGCAGCTGGCCGTCCCGAGAAAAGCCGACATTGACGGCATTGATGTCGACGCCTCGCCAGTCGGGCTCTGAGCCGGCGATAAAGGCGCGGGAGGCCGAGTTGCCTGCGATCAGATCGGGGCCCGTGAACTTCGCGCTGCCGTAGGGGATCTCGGCCAGCTCGACCATGGGCATGCAGGCGTCGATATGCTCACGAACGGTTTCCGCGTCTGCGGGCGCCTCGCGGATGGCCTTGCCCACCCGAAAGCCCAGCTCCACCTCCAGCATCAGCGCCCGGAAATCGGACTGCCGTACAGTGGCGCCGGGTTCCCGGCGGCCGGATTGAAACAGCACCCCGGTTATGGGCTCGGTCAGACCGAACGCTTTCTGCGGCGCCGGCGCGGTGGCACCAGCCTTGAAACCCGCCACGCTCTCTTCCGCCAGGCGCAGCCGGACGTAGGCGCGCTGCACCGCGTAGGCGTCAGCCACTCCCAATCCCTGCCCGGCACCGGAGGGTACCGGCAGCAGCTCACCGGCGGTGTAGGCCTGGCACAGTTTTCCTGCCAGCGTTTCCACATTCATGGGTCTGTATCTCCGTCTAACAAAACTCTCCGGACTATGCGCTCTGAGCCCGGAGCGCCGCCATTCGCTGACGGTAAGGCTTACGGGCGACAAAAAACAGCACCGCCGCCAGCGGCACGAACACGGCTGCGTTGAGGCTCAGTGCGTAGCGGATATTTTCCGGGCCGAAAACATTGTCGGACAGGACCCCGACGATCACCGCGCCGAGCGCCCCGCCGGTGACGTTCATTGCCGCCATGAAGACGCTGGTCATCAGGCCGCGCAGCGTGTTGGGGGTGACTTCGGCAATTGCAACAAACGCAGTGGTTATGGTCAGCGCCCAGCAGTACTTGGTGAGCGCAAAGCAGGCCAGACACAGCCAGGCCGACGGCGCCAGAGGGCCAAGTGCCGCGGGAAGCGCCATCACCAGCATAGCGGAGAAGCACAGCACCACCGCGGCCTCATCGACCCCCCGGCGCTTGAGCATACCCTTCAGCGGGCTGACGGAAAGCGCGCCGGCAACGCCGAATACCAAATACACCAGGCCGTAGCCCAGCGCGGCGTCCCCCGGCTCGAGGCCGTAGGTGCGCATGAGCATCGCCGGGTACCAGCCGATCACCGCGTAGAGATAAAAACCGAACGTCAGGGTACCGCCAAACAGCCAGAAGTAGAGGCGGCGCTGCTCTCCTAGGAAAACGAAAACCCCGGTCATGGAAGCAGCTGCCGCCTGGTCAGCTTCGCCCTGCAGGCGCCGCTCGGGCTCGCGAACCGTAACAAAGAGCAGCACGGCTGCCACGATCCCGGGCAGGCCTACGGCAAAGAACACCAGCCGCCAGGCGCTCACCTCGTCGAAGCCGGGAAGCGTAACGGTGCCCATCTGGTTGAACAGATCGATGAGCTGTCCACCCAGGATCAGAGCCAGGCCGCCGCCAATGTAGATGCCGAGGGAAAAAAATGAGATAGGCAGCGCGCTCCGATCCCGGGGAAACAGATCGGAAATAATGGAGACCGCTGCCGGATTCAGCGCCGCCTCGCCGCTGGCGACGCCCATGCGGCCTATAAACAGGGCCAGGAAGTTAACCGCCGCGCCACACGCGGCGGTCATGAACGACCACAGCGCCACGCAAAAAGACAGAATGCCGACACGCCGGCCGGTATCGATCCAGCGGCCCAGCGGCAGTCCCATGATGACGTAGAACAGCGCGAAGGCGACCCCGGTGAGCACGCCCATCTGGGTATCGGAGAGCGCAAGATCCGCCTTGATGGGGTCCACCAGAAACCCCAGTACCAGACGATCGATATAGCCCAGCACCGAAACCGCCATGAGCACGGCCACCACATACCAGCGGTATACCACCCGACGTTTGTCTTCGACAGACTTCAGATTCTTCCCCCGGGAGTTGCGTCGCAGAGCCGGCTTCAACGTGGCAGTTGGGGCGTCTCCTGATCGCGGATCTCGTAGATTTCGATGACGTTGCCGAACGGATCTTTGCCATAGATGGCCGACGTGGTGCCGAAATCTACCGGCTCGCCGACGAACTCCATGCCGGCAGCGCGCAGGCGTTCATATTCCGCCTGAATGCCATCTACCTGCAGCGCAAAGTGGGGATATCCGTAGTCGCAGGGCCGGGAGCGATGATCTTCCGGCGGCGGGTTGGAGTATTGCCACATCTCGATGTACGCGTTCGCAGTTTTCAGCATGGCCATCTCCGCGCTGGTGCCCGGCAGGCCAATGGCAGCATCCGCTTCCGGGTTGTCGCCCTTGAACGACCCGCTCTGCACGACTTCGAAACCCAGAACGTCCCGGTAGAAAGCCAGGCCCTTCTGAAAATCCGGCACGCCAATGGCCACATGGTGAATACCGACAATCATGACTCCCCCTCCGTTTGTGTTCACAATGCCCCGATAGTAACCAACGACGCGGGGAAACGACATGCAACTGGAACTGCTGATGACCTACCACGCCACTCTGAAACCCTCCCAGCCGGTGGGAAACGGCCCCTACGGTAACCGGCAGATTGCCGAGGTGACCGGCGGGAGATTTGAAGGCCCGAAGCTCAAAGGTGAAGTACTGACCTGCGGTGGCGACTGGATTCTCATCGACGACAAGGGTTTCGGCCATCTGGACGTGCGCGCCACGTTCAAAACCCACGACGGAGCGCACATCTACGCCCAGTACACGGGCGTGCTCGAATTCAACGACAAAATCAGCAAGGCCTTCGCCGAGGGCACCGGAACCGACTACGGGGACAACTACTTCATGACCCAGCCGCGTTTCGAAACCGGCGACGAACGCTATGCCTGGCTCAACAACCTGGTTACCGTGGGCGAAGGCCACATCATACCCAACGGGGTGGAATACCGGCTTTACGCCTGCCATAACGACTGAACCGGCTGGTCGTCGGGCGTCCGGGCCGCTGGGCCGTCGTAGACGGCCTCAGGCGGCGTTGGCGGGCTTGAGTCCCTGATCTTCCAGCAGCGCGTCAGGCGTTGCATCGCGACCGCGGAAGCGGCGGTAAACTTCCGCAGCGGGCAGGCTGCCGCCCAGCGCCAGCACCGTGTCGCGGAAACGCGCTGCCACTTCGCGCAGCTTCTGGTCATTGTCCAGCCCGACTTCCTTGAAAGCGGCAAACGCGTCCGCAGCCAGCACCTCGGCCCATTTGTATGAGTAGTAGCCGGCGGCATAGCCTCCTGCAAACAGATGGCCGAAGGCCGGCAACTGTGATTCATCCGGCAGCACGGGCGTGACAAGCGTCTTCTGCGCCAGGTTCCGCTCGATGTCGAACGGCGTTTCGTCCCGATCGCCGCCGGGCAGTCCGTAAGTCTGATGCAGCGCCATGTCGGTCTTCGCAAACAGCAGCTGGCGTAGCGTATACATGCCGATCATGAAGTTGCGACTGCCGATGATGCGATCAAGGGTGCCGTCATCCAGGTGCTCACCGGTATCCACGTGCGCACTAAGGTCGCGCAGAAACGGCTTGTACGCCATCCAGTACTCGTTGAACTGGCTGGCCAGCTCCACCGCGTCCCACTCCACCAGGTTCATGCCGGAGGCGCCACCGTCTTCCACCTGGGTGAACATATGCTGGGTAGCATGGCCGAACTCGTGGAACAGGGTCCGGACCTCCTCCAGCGACAAAAGCCCGGGCCGGTCTTTCGACGGGGGTCGCCCGTTCAAGACAAACAATGCCACGGGAAGCGACGAGCTCTGCCCCGGGCCCGCCAGCAGACGGCTGCGGCCGACCACCGTATTCATCCAGGCGCCGCCTCGTTTTTCACCCGGACGGGCATAAGGGTCGACGTAGAAGCCGGCAATCGTCTCACCGTTACGGAGAACCTCGAAGAACTCGACGCTGTCGTCCCACACCGGAACTGCCGCCTGCATCACGGCACGTATCTCGACGTCATAGAGCTTGTTAACCAGCCTGAACAGGCCGTCCAGAACGCGGGGCATCTGGAAGTAATTGCGCAGCGCTTCGGCGTCGTAGTCGTAACGCGCCTCGCGCAGCTTATCTGTCCAGAAGGCCAGGTCCCAAGGCTGCGGATCGGCGGCTTCCGGCGCTTCCTGCTCAGCCATATAGGCCTTGAGCTCGGCGTATTCCCGTTCGGCAGCCGGCCGCGCCCAGGTTTCCACCTCGTCAATCAGCCGCCATATCTCGTCCGCCGATTCGGCCATCTTGGCGTCTACGCTGCGTTCGGCATAGCAGCTGAACCCGACCAGCAAAGACTGTTCCTGCCGCAAACGCAGAATCTCTTCGAGCAGAGGCCGGTTGTCGAATGGCGGCTGGGTGCCCCGAGATCTGAACGCGCGATAGAACTGCTCGCGCAGCGCCCGGTCTTCGCCGTGCTGGATGACGGCCATGTAGTTCACGCCGTTCACCACGAAGTGCCATGGGCCCGATTCGTCCCCGCTATCGCCCGCGGTCTCGGCGGCTGTCGCGCCGTCATCCCGGGCCTGCTGAGCCGCCATGGCCAGAACCGGCGCAGGTACGCCACGCACCTGGTCCCGGTTCTCCACTTTCACCCGGGCATCCTTCTCCTCCTTCACCAAATTGGTCTGAAAGTCATTGCTGAGCTTGGACAGGCGCTCCTGAATTTCCTGATAACGGGCCTTGGCCTCGCCTTCGAGATGTACGCCCGAGCGTTCCATGCCGCGGATGTATTCGGCAAGAATGCGCTGCCGTGCCGGGTTGAGCTGGGGCCATTCGGGACCGTCCCGCAACGCGATCATGGCTTCGTAGACCGGACGGCTCTGGCTCATATAATTGCTCAGCCGGACATAATCCGGCCGGACCGCGTCATAGGCATCCTGCAGCGCGTCCGTGTGCTTGACGCTGGTCAGGTGCATGACGGTGCCGAGCACCCGGCCAAGCCTGACATTGATACGCTCCATGGGGTCCATCAGCCTCTCCCAGGTCATCGCATCCGCCACAGGATTATCGGGCTTCAGATCCTCTTCGAGCCGCCGGAAAGCCGACTCGGTCTCTTCGAGCAGCCTGCGGACCCCGGGTTCCACATACTCGGCCTCTACCGCTTTCCAGACAGGAAGATGTCCGATGGCGCCGAAGGTCGTCGCCTGCTCCAGTCGTGCAAGGCTCTCGGCGCCCGGCTGTTGATTTTTTTCGCTCACTTACCACTCCTTGTTCGCGCGGGCGCGCATTGTACGGTCGGTCCGCGCCTGCCGCACAATGCCAGCGTTCATTTTTCACGGCAGCCCGACCCATGCCGCCTCACCGGAACCCCTCCCAGCGTATGGAGAGGGTGAGGCTTTACCATCAAGGCACAGAGGCACATGCGGCTTTGCGCGAATTTCCAGAAACCTCGGCGAGATCGGCGAACAGCGCCGCGTCAGGGTCGTCCAGGGCCGTCAGAACCGCAGCCGCAGAGCACGGGCGCTGCTGTTCCAGCAGCAGGGTAATCAGGTTGTGGGCGGCGATCTGATGTTGCGGATCTACCTCAAGCAGCGTGCGGTACGCGGCTTCCGCTTCGCGAAAGCGCTGCAGACGATACAGATTGTTGGCGCGACCCAGCATGGCGAGGCGCGCGTCGGGCCAGACGGTCAGCGCGCTGTCGAAGGCCCGCAGCGCCGACTCATAGTGGCCCGTGGCTTCCAGGCCGGCGGCCGATTCGAGATAGGCGGTTTCTTCGAGCCCCTCCGGCAACTGTTGGGGCGTGAGGACCACGAACCCCCATCGGTCCCCGCCCTGCCAGGTAGATTCGAATCGCCGCCGAGACATGGTCAAGCGTTTGGTCGTGCCGGACCGGAGGAGAAAACTGTCATCCTGGGGGTCGTACCCGACAACCACCGCGTAGTGCCAGGCAGGCAGATAACTCAGACCCAGGTTCTGCAGCACAAGTACCGGTCGACCCACCTGCAGCTGCCGAACCAGAGACGCTGAATCCGCACCGATCAGAACCGCAAGCCGGTCTCGGCGGCGGGTCGCACTCAATAGCTCGACCTGGAAAGTGCCTCCCCGTTCGGGAACGAACAGCTCAGGGGCCAGCGCGTCCGGCGGTGCCGCGACCCCGCTGGCATCAAGAACCGTCGCCAGCGCCGCGGGTCCGCAGTGCTGGCGAGTCTGAGGATAATAAGGGGTGTCAGCAAGCTCGATGGAAGCGTCAGCAAGCGGCGGGTAGGATCTGCCGCCGAGGCCGGCGCAGCCCGTCAGCAGGCACAAAAGCACCAGCGGCAAGAAGCGCCTGCGTTTCAACAAGAGCCCGCGGCTACTGATCGAGCCGATGGCAGGATCAGAAATTCTTGAAGATATCGGTGACGCCGACGAGCTCTAGAATCAGCAGCACCACCATGACCGCGCCAATGAGTCCTAGAAGTCCTGAGCCGGCGGGCAGCTGACCGAGCTGCCCATCCAGACGCTGCAGCTCAGCCAGGGTCAGGCCCTGCACCCGCTCAGCCGCCTGGGCCGGGTCAACACCCATCGCGGTGAGCTGAGCGTGAACGTCATCGCGCAGCAGAACGGCATTGATACGCCCTTCCAGGGCTTCCCGAGTCTGCGTTTCCACGGTGCGGCTGAGCGCCTCGTCCGTACCGATGATGGCTGCCTGAACCGGCGCCAGCGGCGCGGTCACCAGCAGGCTGAGCACCAGCAGGCTCACAAGGCTTCGTTGCATCGCATGAATCATATCTACTTTCTTCCAGCTGTCAGAACAGACTAATTGAAGCACAGCGACAGCAATTTGCGAATGTGGGTTCAGCTCTGCGGGGCCGTCCTCGGCAGCAGAAAAACCTCATAAACGACCATCCCCCCCACGAACGCGGGGAGAAACAGCCAGGCGCGGATATCCAGGGTGAGGGCGGCGACGATGGCAGGCCCGGGGCAGAAGCCGGCCACGCCCCAGCCAACGCCAAAGATAGCTGCGCCCCCCAGCAGACGTCCATCCAGCGTGGTTTTTTCCGGCGTGTGAAAACCCGCGTCGAACAGGGGCGCCGCCCGCCGGTTGACGATGGCATAGCCAATCGCAGCCGTGATCAGCGCACTACCAAGAACCAGCAGCAGCGCTGGATCCCAGTTGGCATCCAGAGTGAGAAACGCGAGCACCTTGTTGGGGTCGGTCATCCCGGACACTGCGAGACCGATCCCGAACAGGATGCCCGCCAGCAACCCGCTGAGCATCTGTTTCATGCTCCGTGCACCTTCATGCTCCGTGCACCTTCATGCTCCGTGCAACAGCGTGGCCGTGAGCATGCCCACCGCCAGGAACACGCCCGTGGCCGCAAAGGAGCGCTTCGAAAGGCGGGCTACCCCGCAGACGCCGTGGCCACTGGTGCAGCCCGACCCCAGGCGAGTGCCGACGCCCACCAGCATGCCTGCCGCTATCAGCGCGATAATCTGCAGGTCGGACAACCCGGGAGCGACGGGTCGGGTGACAAACCCGTAGGCAAGCCATCCACCGATCCCAAGGCCCGCGACAAACGCCAGGGGCCAGCGCAGGGCGCCGGGCCGAAAGGCGTTCATGGCATTGGCCGCGATACCGCTGATCCCCGCCACGCGGCCCAGCGTCAACCAGAGCAGCACCACGGCTGCGCCGATAAGGACACCGCCCGTAACCGGAGCTATCCAATCCATGGTCCTGACCTTATTTCCAACCCGCTGAAGCTGATATCAGATCACAAGATCGCGGCACCTTAAACCCCGCACCTTCAGGGCGAGCATGCGGGCTGAGAATCCTGCGCGGTGGGATCGTGCGGCAGCAGGGCCGGCCGCGCAAGCCATTCCCTGCCCTTAAGCATCAGATCGAAGTAGATGGGGATCATCATGTGCGCTTTCATGAACCAGGCCAGGGCTGTCGGATTGCGGCCGTCGAGAACCCAGCGAGGCAGCGACGGCAGCAGCTTGCCGCCGTAGCCGAACTCTGCAAGGACGACCTTGCCGCGCTCGACGGTCAGCGGGCAGGAGCCGTAGCCATCGTAGATCGCCCTGGGCGCATGACCATCCAGAACCGCAAGCACGTTCTCCGCCACCACCGGCGCCTGCTTGCGCACCGCCGCCGCCGTTTTGGCGTTGGGTGCAGAGCAGGCATCGCCCAGGCCGAATACGTTGCCGAAATCAGGATGCACCAGGGTCTCCGGCGAGACTTTCACCCAGCCGGCTGCATCCGCCAGCGGACTACCGCGGACAAAATCCGGCGCCACCTGCGGCGGACAGACGTGCATCATGTCGAATTCAACCTCGACGCTGGTGGTTTCATCACCTGCCGTCACGTCGAACCAGGCTTTCTTCGCCGACCCGTCAACGGCCTTCAGATTGCTGTTGAAGTTCAGCGCGGCGCTATAGCGCTCCACGTACTTCTGCAATGCCGGAACATATTCGGGAACACCGAACAACACCCCGCCGGCATTGTGAAAGGAGACGTCTATGTCCTGCAGCCGCCCCTGCTTCAGCCAGTGATCACAGGAAAGGTACATGGCTTTCTGGGGGGCGCCCGCGCACTTGATGGGCATGGGCGGCTGCGTGAACACCGCACGCCCCGCGCGCAGGCTCTGAACGAGCTCCCAGGTATAAGGCGCCATATCGAACAGATAGTTGGAGGTCACGCCATTGCGTCCCAGGGTATCCAGCAGGCCCTCCACGCCGTGCCAGTCGAGCTTGATGCCGGGCGCGACGATCAGAGTGCGATAGCCGATACGCTCACCGTCCTCAAGCACAACGGCATGACGTTCGGGCTCGAAGGCGGCCACCACGGTTCTCAGCCATCTGACGCCTTCAGGCATGACCTTGGCCATCGCCCTTTCAGTGCGTGCGCGCGGGAACACACCGGCGCCCACCAGGGTCCAGCCCGGTTGATAGTAATGGTGTTCGCTGGGCTCAATGACGGCCACGTCTAGGTCGGGGCTGCGACTGAGCAGGCTGGCCGCCGCAGCAAGACCACCCGCACCGCCGCCGACAATAACTACGTCGTGGGTCGGGAAGGCGGGCGCTCGCCGACGCCCTGCCTGGACAGCAACATCCTCTCCGGGCCCGGGGGAGACCCCGAGGAACCGGGATTCCAGTCGCTCCCGCAGCCCTTCCAGGTCGTAGCCTTGACTCAACGCCGTGGCCAGCACGGCACTGGCGGAGAGATGTCGAGATTCCACCAGCGCCCAGAGCGTAATGGATCTCGTTCCCGTCCGGCAGAATGCGAGCACCGGCCCTGCCGCCTCGTTCAGCAGCGAAGCGAACGCTGCAACATCGTCGTCGGTGATCTGTCCGGATTTCACCGGCTGGGCATGAAAATCGAGGCCGTGCCTCACCGCCGCTTGGCGGAGGGCGTCTGTGCTCGGCTGGTCGTCGGCTTCACCATCCGGCCGATTGCTGATGATGGTGCGGAAGCCCTGGCTGGCGAGAATGCCCACGTCACCCGGGCTTATCTGAGCCGAGACCGAGATAAACGGAGAGACTTTCTTTATGTCCATGGTGTTGCCACTTTCAGCGCTGTTGTGTGCAAGAGACGGCTACAGGACGCCCGGCACCGACTTGAAAAGTATGTAACCGCCCATGAGGATGAGAAAAACCCCAAAGCCTTTCTTGAGCTTTTCTTGCGGGATCAGATTGCCGATGAGGTTACCCGCCAGGCTGCCGACGATGCCCAGCGCGATCACCAGAGCGATAATCTCCCAGTCGAGCGTCAGATCCTGAGCTGCCAGCACGTCCTGATATTTGTAGAACCCGCTGAACGATTTCAGCGCGATGATGACCAGGCTCGTGCCAACCGCCTGGCGCATGCTGAGCCCTCCCAGCAGTACCAGTGCAGGCACCACGAGAAAGCCACCGCCGACGCCAACAAGGCCCGTGATGACACCCACGATCAGGCCATCCAGGGAAATCTTCCAGATGGCGCGGGGGACCGCCGCATGCCCGGCCTCCGCTTTCTCGAGATCTATGGGTCGCAGCATCAGGATGGATGCCGCCAACATGACGAAGGCGAACAGCATCAGCTGAAAAGCGCCCGAGACGAAAACGGCCAACCAGGCTCCCAGATAGGTGCCCACCATTCCTGGCGCACCAAACAGGACCACCGCGCGCCAGTTCACCAGGCCCGAACGGATGTAAGGCAGGCTGCCTGCGGCAGCGATGGCGCCAACAATGGCAAGGGACCCGGCGATGGCCAGCTTTTCAGGCTGGTCCAGGAGATATACGAGCACGGGCACCGTCAGAATGGAACCGCCAGACCCCAACAGACCAAGACTCAATCCAATAGCGATTGCACCAGGCCAGGCAAGCACAAAAGCGGCCATCAAGCTTTCTCCCTGTTTATTGTGTTAAGCGTCATGTTTCCTACCGCTGCCCGCGCGCTGCTCTGGTGAAGCCTCAGGCAGCCCGCACGGGAATTTTCAGATACTGCATGCCGTTCTCTTCCGGCGGCGCGAACGCTGCGCCGCGCATGTTGAACTGCACGGAGGGCAGCAACAGTCTGGGCGCAGCCAGGGCCTTGTCCCGCGTCTGACGCAAGGTCACGAATTCCTCTTCGGATACGCGGTCACGGATGTGGATGTTGGATTTCCGCTCATCGGCCACCGTCGTGCGACAGCAGTAAGCGTCACGGGATTCCGTCTGGTAGTCATGGCACAGGTACAGCACCGTCTGCTCGGGGAGAGAGAGAATCCGCCGAATCGAACGGTAAAGGGTGTGGGCATCGCCGCCGGGAAAATCCGTCCGGGCGGTACCGTAGTCGGGCATGAACAGAGTGTCGCCCACGAAGGCGATGCCTTCGAAAACGTAGGTGACGCATGCTGGCGTATGACCCGGCGTATGCCAGACCGTGCATTCGAGGTTCCCCACCCGGAAAACCTCTCCGTCCTGAAACAGATGATCAAACTGGCTGCCGTCCCGAGCGAATTCGGGCTCTGCATTGAACAGATCACCGAACACCGACTGCACGTCACTCACCCGGCTGCCGAGCGCCATCTGCCCGCCAAGGCGCTGCTTGAGGTAGCTGGCGCCCGAAAGATGATCAGCGTGGACATGGGTCTCCAGAATCCAGGCCACATCCAGGCCCTGCTTGAGCACGAAATCTACAATGCGGTCGGCGGACTCTGTGACCGTGCGCCCGGAAGCAGGGTCGTAATCGAGCACGGAGTCGATGATGGCGGCAGCATTGGACTGCGGATCTGCAACCACGTAGCTGTAGGTGTAGGTCGCTTCATCGAAAAACGCTTCAACTTCCGGTTTCATGTCCTGCTTCTTCACTGGCGCCTCCCGACCCACATATTCCAATTAGACCTAAGGTTATAACCATTTTCAATGCTTAAACCGTGCCAATAGCTCAAACCGCAAAAAATCAGTACGTTAGGATGAATCTCTGGGCCCGTCGCTGTTGCCGTCTGCCAGCTAAGACATATACTCGCGCCAAACACTGACATTTTTGGCAGAAAGAGGCACAGACCTATGGAAATCAGCCAGGACGCGGCAGCCATTCTCAACTGCCTCAAGGATCCCGCCATTGTGCTGAGCCGCGACTACCAGATCCTGGCTGCCAACCGCGCTTATCAGGCCGTCTATGGCCACGCGGGCAGTCTGCGCAAGCGCCACTGCTATCAGGTCTCGCATCGCTACTCCGTACCCTGCGATCTGGCCGGGGAGTCCTGCCCACTGAAACAGAGCCTGGAAACCGGTGACAACAGTCAGGTGCTGCACATCCACCACACGCCCCGGGGCGAGGAATACGTAAATGTGGAGATGTGGCCGGTAAAGCACCCTGACAGCGACGAGATCCTGTACTTCATCGAGATCATGCGGCCGTCTTCCGTCGCCAGCGCAAACGCCAGGGGTGAAGGGCTGGTAGGGCGCTCCCCAGCTTTTCAGAAAGCCCTGGCGCTCGTCCAGCGGGTCGCACCCAGCGACGCAACGGTGCTGCTGCTCGGCGAGTCGGGGACCGGCAAAGAGCTGCTGGCTGAAACCGTCCATCGGCTGTCGAAACGGGCCGCTGGCCCCTTCGTGCCCCTGGAGTGCACCGGTCTGCCGGATGCGCTTTTCGAAAGCGAGCTGTTCGGCTACATAAAGGGGGCGTTCACCGGGGCGGCCGCCGATAAACCCGGGCTGGTGGAAGCCGCTCAGGGCGGTACGCTGTTTCTCGATGAAGTGGGAGACATTCCACTGTCGGAACAGGTCAAGCTGCTGCGGCTGCTGGAAACCCGTCGATTCCGGCGGGTTGGCAGCACCGTCTGGCACGACGCCGACTTTCGCCTGGTCTGCGCTACCCACCGGGACCTTACTGCCATGGTGGCCGCGGGAGAGTTTCGCGAAGATCTCTATTATCGGCTGAACGTTTTCGATGTCGACCTGCCGCCGCTGCGCGAACGGCGCGAGGACCTGGAGCCGCTGATCCAGAGCATGCTGGCACGACTGTCCATGGGCGGCCGGGTGCGTTTCTCCACCGAGGCGCTGGCGGCGCTTTCCCGTTACCGCTTCCCGGGAAACGTTCGGGAGTTGCGCAACCTGGTGGAGCGGGCGGTGCTGCTGGCCGACGACGGCGTGATCCGCGAAGTGCATCTGCCACAACGGGTTCGCACGAGCACGTCTGGCGCAACCACCCAGCCGCCCGTCGGTGACGCCGGCCTGGTACCGCTGGCAGAAGCAGAAGCGGCCTATCTGCGGCGAGCCCTGGCGATCCATCAAGGGGACAGGAAAAGTCTGGCGGAAGTGCTCGGTATCAGCGAGCGGGCGCTCTATCGGAAGCTGGCCACTCTCAAAGCCGAATAACCGCACCCCAAACCCGAGTTGGCCCGGCGTTGTCTATAATCTTTCTTGTCTATAGGGGAAATCCGTCTACGACCGGATTTCGACCCCGCGTTAATCTAACGATTATCTATCAAAGGTCTCCGCAACACCTTTCCGACGGGCAAAACCAAATGACGACTACGGAACCATTCGAAACAGTCCCCGACAATCATAACGACGACACGTCAACCTGGGACGATTCGACAGAGGGCAAACCGAGATCAGGCAACGCGCTGACCCAGGAAGAGAAGCTGCTGGGCAAGACGCTGAAAAAGAACGTGCATCTGACCCCGGACGAGCTGGCCGCCGTCAACTCCAGAAAGGGGTTGTTTCAGCTGCTGAGTACCAAAAACGTCAACGTCGAGAAAGCGCTGGTCAAGCTTCGCTACGAGCAGGAACTGGAGAAGCTGCAGATACAGCTTGTGAAGCTGCAGCGAGCCGTTCAGCTGGAAGGCAGGCGGGTTGCCATCATCTTCGAAGGGCGTGACGCAGCGGGCAAGGGCGGTTCCATCCGTCGGTTCATCGAGCATCTGAATCCACGCAGCGCCCGGGTGGTCGCCCTGCCTAAACCGACCGAAGTCCAGAAGGGCCAGTGGTACTTCCAGCGCTACACGCAACATCTGCCCGACCCGGGTGAAATCGTCTTTTTCGACCGCAGCTGGTACAACCGCGCGGTGGTAGAGCCAGTGATGGGGTTCTGCACGCAACAGCAGTACCGGATCTTCATGCAGCAGGTGCCGGAATTCGAGCACATGCTCTACGAGGACAATATCGAGCTGGTGAAGTTCTGGTTCTCTATCTCCAAGGAAATACAGAGCGAACGCTTCGAAGCGCGACGTGACGACCCGCTGAAGCAGTGGAAAATCAGCCCGGTAGATGACAAGGCCCAGGAGAACTGGGATCTGTACACCCGATACAAAGAAGAAATGTTCAGCAAGACCCACACATCGTACAGCCCGTGGATCCTGGTCAAGGCCAACGATAAGAAAAAGGCTCGGCTGGAAAGTATGCGTTACGTTCTGTCCATGCTGGATTTTCCGGGCAAAAGCGAGTCAAAAACCAGTCTTATGCCGGACCCGGATATCGTGACCCGCTACCATCGCTCCAACAAGAGCATCGACTAGAGCAGGCCGCAGGCTGGCTCCCACAGCCTTGCGGCGTTCGTTGCGCGAGTTCATTTAGCCGCTGAAAAATCGATGCGGTCTCCGCCTCGCCTGCTTCACCAGATACATGGCGGTCGCATTGTTGACGAACGCGGAAACGCCGTAGTCGTCGTCAGAATCCAGTCCAGTGCCGACGCTTGCGCCGACGAAGACTTGCCGGCCGTGGATCTGAATTCCTCCTCCAGGGATCCGCTTACCTTCCCTGCAACGAGGCCGCCAGCTGACGCGCCTGCTGATCCTCCGGGCGGATTTCGATCATCCGCTGAACGTACCGGCGAGCGGCTTCACGATCACCCCGATCGCGGTTTATGGTGACCAGGGCGAGAAGAATGTCGCGATCGTAAGGGTGAATCGCCAGCGCGCTTTCCAGCACCTCCAGCGATCGGTCCGGGTTGCCGGCAGAGTTCAGCGCGATACCGTATACATAGGCAAAGCGAGCATCGTCCGGGCTCAGGCGCACCGCCTCCGCAAGCGCAGAAAGCGCAGCCTCGCTGTCGCCGCCGCGGATTCGCAGCAGCCCCAGGGCATGGTGTGGCGCAGCGGCTTGGGGCTGAAGCGCAATGCCCTCCAGCAGAACTTTTTCCGCCATCTCATCCATACCGCGAACGCGGTACAGGTCCGAAAGGTTGGCGTAGGCGGGCGCAAATGCGGGTTCCAGCTTGATGGCCTTGCGGAACTCCGCTTCGGCACGGACCAGGTCGCCGCGTTGTAAGAACAGATTACCCAGGTTGGTTCGAGCATCGGCCCGGTCAGCGTGGTACTGCTGGCTCCTGATGTACGCGGCGACGGCTCGCCGCAGCTTGGTACGCTCGCCCACAGACAGCGACGCTTCCGGTACCGCCGCCAGCACCCGACCCGTTTCTACCCGCACCGCGAGAAGCGGATCGTCCAGCAGCGGGCCGGCGAACGGGAAGCGCTGCTCCGGTGGCAGCACCTCCAGCGCTCGCAGGCCTGCAATACGAACCAGCGGGCTCGGATCGCTCATCGCCTTCTGCAGCGCGTCGCCGGAGGCGGGGCTCAGAAACACCCGCAGCTCCAGGAGCGCAGTAGCCCGTGCGATATCAGGGGCATCTTTGTCCTGCAACACCGCCACCAGCTGCGCCTCCGCCGCAGGATTCCCCGCACGAGCGGCGGCGAACGCCGCTGTCCAGGTCTGCTGTCCTGGCTTGCCATCCGGATACCAGCGGGCTGTTTGTTCAGCGGCCCACACGGCGCTGCGGTCGGAATGACAGCGGTTGCAGGCGTTAGGCGTGTCCAGGGCAACGGACAGATCCGGCCGGGGAATGCGGATGCTGTGATCGCGCCGGGGGTCCACCACCATGTAGACGGTTTCCGGCATGTGGCAATCGATGCAGCTGGCGCCCGCGCTGCCTGCCGGGTGGTGGTGATGTGCCTCCGTGGCGAATTTCGCCGGCAGATGGCACTGAGCACAGATCGCGTCACCGGGCGCGTAGAGGCGCTGGCTGTGTGGGTCGTGGCAGTTGCTGCAGGTGACGCCCGCCTGGTGCATACGGCTCTGGGTGAAAGAGCCCCAGACGAATACCTCGTCCTGAATCTGCCCGTCGGCGTGATACAGACCCTCAGTGAGCAGTGCCGGCATGTGATGATTCAGAAATTGCGGGTCGCTTTCCGAAGCGCTTTCAAGGCTGCCGCGCCGGGAATGGCAGTCGGCGCAGACGCCGATTTCGCCCCCAGCCGCAGGCCCGGGTTTCGACGTCGGCGATCCGCTGTCGGGGTCGATAGGCCAGGCGGTGTCTCGCGACCGGGGCAAGCTGAATGCCCAACCCTTCCGCAGGTCGGAAGCCCGCTTGGCCGCGTCCAGGGCAGACCAGGCCAGATGATCGCTGCCCGGACCATGACAGGCCTCGCAACCTACGTTGATGTCGGTCCAGGTGGTCGCAAACCGATTGGCGGCAGGATCGTAGTTTTTCTCGAGATTCGTGGAATGACATTCCGCGCACTGGAAGTTCCAGTTCTGCTGCGGGCCCGTCCAGTGCAGCTCGTCATCGTGGTCTACCTGATCATCGGGATAGAGATGAAACCAGCGCTGCCCGCCATCGGCCGCAGGGCGGGTATCCCAGGCGATGCCGAGGGCCTGCACACGGCCATCGGGAAACTCGATCAGGTACTGCTGCAGGGGGCTGACCCCGAACGTATAGCGAATCTGGAACTCTGCCAGCTTGCCGTCGGCGCCGTCGGTGCGCACGAAATAGCCGTCTCCGTGGCGAAAGAACGTGCTGGTGACCTTGCCGTATGTGAAGGTCGCGTCGGCGAAGTCACCCAGCACGCTGTCGGCATCCGCGTGCTGCATGGCGAGGTCGTGATGCGATCCCTGCCAGGCCTGAAACTGTTCTGTGTGGCAGCCAATACAGGCTTCGGTGCCAACGAATTCGGCCCCGACGGCCAACATCGGCAGGACGGTCAGGAGGTAGACGGCCGATAGCCGGACACGCATCTTCAATCTGTTAAGCCTTACCCGGGTTCAGTGGGGCCAGGGCGACCGCGGGCGCAGATGGGTGCCTGGAGCCCAGCTGTCGCCGGACCCGGGGCAGCATGTCCGCAAGCTGCCCACCGTCCCAGGCGACGCCATCTACCAAAGCCCGCTGCAGCGCCTCGACGCTCTGGCGGAAAGCCGGATCATACCCCGCGGCAAAGGCGATGAGGCTCTTCGACGCGCCAGCAGTTCCAAATTCCTGCGCCCAGCGCGACAGCGCGGTATAGGCGGCTGCGGCATCATGGTGCCTGCAGGCGCGGAGCGCAGTCTTGAACAGGGCCGGTTCGCCCGCTTCCAGGCGCCGCTTTCTGTGCCGCAGAAATGCTATGAGCCGGGGCACCAGATAACGCCAGGATACGCCGGCGACGACGGCAAGCAGAGCCAGCAGGATCACCCACCCCCAGCTGCTAAGCGGGGCCCAGCGCGCTGACTGCGAACCCGCGCCGCCAACGGGACCGCCCGGCGGTGCGACCACAGTCAGCGCCAGCCCGGGCACCAGGCTTTCCCTCACCTGCCGGCTTGCGGGGTCGAACCAGCGATAGCGGATCTCGGGGAAGTCGTAGCGTCCCGCCTGCTCGAACACCCAGGTTACCGAGTCCGTCCGCGCGCCGCGCAGCGTGCCACGGGCGACCTTGTCTTCCACCCTGGGTGCTTGAGGGTAGGCGGCCAGCCCGGGGGCCCGGTGCACCGGCAACCCAGGCAGCACCATCCCGGAGATGTCCGCCGCGCTCTGGGTGACTTTCAGGGTGATGGCGTCACCGAGCCTAGCGGTCGCCGGTTCATCATCGGCCTCGGGCATCAGTCGGGGCGACCAGGTCGCCCGCAGATCGAATTCGGCGCTGGTGACCAGAAGCCCGTCGTCTTCAATCCCCGGCGGGCGCGTAACGTCGAGGCTCACCGGCTCGGTAAGCACCGAGAAACGCTGCGGCTCCTGACCGAATCCCGCGCTGGCGGAGAAGCTGACGCGAAACGCGGGCACCTCCAGCCGGCCGGCGCGCTGGGGAAAGAAGGCGATGGGGTAACGCAGCACCTGCCAGGTCTCGCTGCCGCGACGCTCGGTGAGCTTTAGCGTGGTGGTATCCGTCTGCAGCAGAAACCCGCCGCTCACCTCGGGCAGCAGGAACTGCTGATCGCCGAAGCTGAAGCCGGTGGTGAGAAGATCCAGGTTCAGGGTGACCTGCTGACCCACCCACACCGGCCGCTCGGCCGCAAACTGCAAGCGGATCTCGCCGCTCACCTCCGCCGCCGCTTGACCGTGCTGAAAAGCGATGAAACACAGGACGAAAAGCGCGCACCGGCGGCGAGCAGTGGACGGCTTACTCACGGGCTTCCCCCGGGGCTTCGTCCGTCATGAATTCCGCCCGTTCGGCGCTTGCCAGCTGATAGGCGAAGCGGATCTGCAGGAAATCCCGGGGCCGGGTGTCGACCCGGCGCAGCCACAGGGCCCGGAGCGCCTCGTCGCTCAGCGGCCCGGTT
>JAHEEG010000122.1 GCA_024640825.1 Gammaproteobacteria bacterium | reverse complement strand
ACCCTGTTTCCGCCGGAGGCGCTGCCCTTCATCTATCCTGCGCCGCTGCACCGCCCGGTTGCCGGCGTGACTCGCTCCCTGGTAAAGCTGCTCGACCTCGATGAAACGAAGTACCCGCGTTTTCGCTCTGCGCTGGGGCTGGCTCAGGTAGCGATCGTCGAGCCTGGTGATACGCTTTATATCCCGCCTGTGTGGTGGCACCACGTAGAGAGCTACGGCTTCAATGTCATGGTCAACGCGTGGTACGAAGATCTGCCGCGCGACAGCTACAAGACCGCCAACAGAATGTTCAACAGAAATCTGGCGCGGTTTGCTGAGTTGGATGTGACGACGCTGCAACAGCTTTCCAGTCTGTACCGTGCCGCAGGTTTCGAAGATCGGCCTACCGATGATCTTTTGAAAGACAGATTTTTTGCTGGCCGCTCTCCAAAACAGCGGCAGGAGATCACCGACTCCGTGGCTGCCCTGCAGGCATCGCTGGTCCGCCTTCCGGATTACTGGAAGCGCTACTTCCGCGTGCTGTACGAGTACTATGTTTTTCGCCAGCACGGTGATCCCTATCCGACTCTGCCGGGGATGCTGCGTGACCTGGCCCGATCAATTCGGCCGGGCGTCTGGGGGCGGCTCAGGCGTCGCGCCTCGGCTCTGCTTTCCACAGGTGCGCGACGGTAAGCGCATCCTTACTGAACAGTGGCCTGGTCTCAGAGGCCGAGGGGTCGCACTCGAGGCGAGACTGCTCGTGCGCAATGATCCTTCCGCCCTGGGGTAGTTGCTGAAGTAGTTTCGGCACCAGCCTGGCGACGGTCTCGGGCGGTTGAAAAAGGAACATCACGTTCGCCCGCTGGACGTCCGCGGCCATGGCGTCCACGTTGTGGATTTCCACGAGATGATCGACGCCCTGTCGAGTCGCCAGGTCGCTGGCTATCCGGCACAGCGACTTGTCGAGCTCGTAGCCGACGGCGCGACAGCCGTAGCGTCGCGCGGCTTCGACCAGAATTCTGCCGTCGCCGCAGCCCAGATCGTAGACCACGTCTGTGGCTTTCAGGTCTGCGAACGCCAGCAGTTGGGGAACCAGGTCGACGGGCGTCCCCAGGAACTCGCCAATGCTGGTTTTTCTCCGCGGTGTTCCCAGTCGCCGGGCCAGGATGGCGATCGGTCGTAGCGCGAACACCAGCCGCCAAAGGCTGGTCGGAAGCGGCACTAGGGCTGCGTCATCGAGATTCGGCCAGAACGGTGCTTGCCAGGCGGTACGATTGCTCTGCGGCCAGCGAAGGCGGAGACGCATGGTGACATCGTCGGTTCGGGTCAATACCGTGCCGTCGTTTGAGCGCCAGAAAATTTCCCATTCAGCACCGGAAAGGGTGGCAGCCGGATGGTACCCGAGCTGGCGGGCGATCGACATCGCCTGGGTTGGATTTCTGTCCTGGAGCGAAATGCTGAACTGATGGATCTGAGATGCGTTCAGTTCCTGTTCGTCAATCTGGTATCCGATCCCGGCGCGATCGAACTGGTCGCATAGCTCGCCGCTGGCCTGATGACACAGATCACGAATGTTGTTGCAGGCAGTATCTGCGCGCCGGAGCATGTCCACCTGTTCCGCAGTCAGCTCGCTGACATCTGACGCCAGGATGGCGTTGATCACATCAGCAAGATCTTTGTCGTGAATCGCCGTGGCAATGCGGTCGTTCAAGTTCATTCCTGAACGCCGGCTTTTACCCGTCGCCTCTTAGGGCCAAGACCTTCACCGCGACTTCATACATGCCCCAGCACAGATACTCGTAGACCACTTCGTGCTGCTCGCAGAATTCCTGGAACGCTTTGTATTCGTGTTCTTTCCAGTTTGGGTAGTTGAAGTACTCGTTGAACACGATGATCGAACCTGGCTGGATCCTTGGTGCCAGATTGTCGAGCACCGTTCTGGCGGAGCTGTAGATGTCGGAGTCGATATGTGCCAGAGCCAGCTGACCTTGGTGATCGGCGAGGAAGGGAGGCAATGACTCTTCGAACCATCCGGTGATCAGGCGTACGTTGGCGTCGACTTCAGGGATGCCTTCTCCGGCAAAGGTGCCCTTTTCCTGCAGCCATCCGGACCAGTTTTCGGGCAGTCCTTCGAAGGAGTCGAAACCATAGATGGTCACGGCTGGATTCAAGCGCGCGATGTGGTTGATGGTCTTGCCAGTCCGCACGCCGAATTCCAGGTACAGACCGTCGAGCGCGACCTGATGCGATGCATAAGTCAGAACATCGTAAGCGTTCGATCTGATCATCGCCTGCTTCATGTTCGTCTTTATGTAGTCCACAGTTTCAGCCAGGGCATCCTCCTGCAGGGCGTTGTGCGGGTGCCAGCGCTCCGCATAGAGACGGTTGTGCTCGCGAAAGTAGGCGCGTTGAACCGTATGTACGAGTTGGACGATGGCCCTGCTAACCAGCTGCTTGGGTGATCTCACTGCGAACTACTCGTGGCGCTTCGTCTCATTTGGAAAATTCCTGCTGAACCAGCCGCAAACGGTTTCCAGTAGATGTTGGCGGCATAGGGCGGTCGTGTAAGTATGGTCAGCCCGCTGAAGAAAAACCTCAGTGAGATTGTGAGTGTCGATCTCCGACCCCAGAAAGCGGGCCATCTGCCCATGATGGTTGTAGGGGGGGAAGGTTCCTGAAAACACACTGAGAATCTTCACGCCCCTGCCTAAGACCTGTGCGTAGCTGGAGCGTAGATCCAGAGTCTCCCAATCCCGATAGTCGGTCAGGATGGGTGCCTCGGTTTCAATCGAATCTGCTTCCAGCTTGCGCTTCATGTGCTCAATGGCGCCCCGGGGCCCCATCGAGATGGCGTTGCTGACGCGTCTGAATATCCGGCGAGTTTGCAGAGCCGCTCGATTGGCTCGATGGTATAGATGCCAGCGTAGCGTCTGCTCGACGTAACCGTCCAGCAGTACCAGTCCAACTACGCTCTCGCGCGCCGCCGCGATCTGCAGCGCATCGACGGCGCCGGAACAGAGCCCGGCGATAATAGTCCCCTCAACGCCGCATCGTCTGAGGTTCGCAAATGCCTCGTCGTAATCGAGCAGGGCGGCGTCGGCCGGGGTCAGCTCTGGACGGACGGGACTTTCTCCTTTGCCTGACTGATCCAGCCGTAACGCGGTCGTACCCAGACGGCTCATCGCATCCGCCAGCTCAACGTTCATTCGAAACGGACCGACGCTCGGTAGCATGCCCGCGTTGAGCAGAATGAAGCCGAGGGAGGAGGCCTGATCCGTCGGCGACGTGCGGATGCCGAACAGCCCGGTTTCACCCAGAAGAAGGGGAGTGGCACTTATATCAGGCGGGTGCATATCGCATTTATCACATCAATCGGATAAAGAACATCTGAGGTGTTTGCCTGCCAGCGACAGTCAGCGTCAACCTGCTGGATATCGTCGGTAATGGCTTCGAGCGTTCGGAGATGCCGATAGCCACGGGATATGACCGCGGACCGTGAGTCAACGTCGAGGGACACGGGTAGTCTGGCCTCGAGCTCAGCCACGAATGTGGCGCTGGTGATGTGTCCCATGAACTCTCGATCCTGATCTTCGATGAGGTTGAGCAGGCGTGCAGGGAGCTTTTCCTGACCTTCGCGCAGCATCTCGAGCCAGTGCCCGCCCGCCAGGACGGGGTCCCACATGACGAGCCGATCTATCGGCGTCGTCTTCGTAATCCCGGCGGCAAGATTGCTGGCGAAACGCGTGGTGATCAGGGTTCGGGTCGGCGAACCGGAAATTTTGGCGAGCTCGGCGGCCGCCACTACGATGTCGGCCGACCAGTCTTCGAGGCTAGAATCTGCAGTGCTGCCTCTGGAATTTCCCAGCCCGGTGTAGTCGAATCGCAGCACATCATAGCCCGCGGCGGCACAGCGATTGGCGACCTGAAGCAGGGCGAAGTGCGCTCTTATGCCTTCGTTCAGCAGCGGACCTGCGATCAGAATAGCGTGGCGCCGGGGCATGCCTTCAGCCATGTGATAGGCGCCGAAGAGTGTGTTGTTCGCTCCGAAATAGAACGGTTCCATGCCCGGTATCTCTGCTGGGAAATGCGTAGCGTTCAAGCTGATCGTGTCGCGGCCGAAAGCGCGGCGACGACCTATGAATGGTCAGTGTACCATTGACAACTAAAATGATAACAAGGTCCACGGCCAGGCTGGCCAGACGATCATATGGGCCCGTCTTCGAGTAAGCTTGGATTTTGAAGAGCCTCAGGAACCGACCAGGAGACCGCATGGACAGCTATGAGAAGATCGGCTACCTCTGTCTTGGCCTGGTGGCAGCGATATACATCGCCGCCATGCTGTTCGGGGTCATCGCCGCTTTCCCTTACGGCATCATCATCCTTATTGCGCTGCTCGGCGTCGGTTCCCTGCTGGTAAAGGTGATCAAAGAGCGCCTTGCCAGCAAAGAGGACGATTATTACTCGAAGAACGTGGAGAAGTAGCGTGCAGCTGACTACGCAGGACGAGTTCAATGACAGGGAAATTAGCCGCACCCTGGGCCTGGTTCGGGGCAACACCATCCGGGCCCGCCACCTTGGCAAAGATATCCTCGCGGCGCTGCGCAACCTGGTCGGCGGCGAGATTGGTGAGTACACCAAGATGCTGGCGGAGGCCCGGGAGCAGTCCCTCGACCGAATGATCGCGGAAGCCCGCAAGCTCGGCGCAGACGGCATCGTTGCGGTTCGTTTCGTCACGGCGCCGGTGATGCAGGGGGCGGCGGAGCTTCTCGTCTACGGCACCGCAGTCAAACTCGAGGAAAAACCCGGGTTACGCGAGAGGCTTGAGTCATGAGCGACACATCGGAGATCGACGCTGCGCTGTCGCTGATCGCGGAACGCGGCCTGTCTCATATCCACTGCGGTTGGTTCGACGCTAACGGCACCCTGCGCACCAAGAAGTACGCGGCACGCCACATGAAAAAGGGCTTTACCGAAGGGATACCGTTCATTGCAGTGCCCTCGGGCATCGGGCCCGACAACGAGATCGTTCTTACCAACGCGTATCTGCAGCCAGACCGGGGGTATGCCAACGGCTCGGTGCTGTTGGATGCGGCCAGCATCAGAGACGTGCCGTTCAGCGATCCGCCGGGCCTGCTGCTGCTCGGGCAGTTTCGACCGCCGGCGGCCGAAGACTGCGCACGTTCGCGATTGGCCACGGAGCTGGCGCGTCTCTCCGCGCTGGGGTTCGAACTGCTCGGCGGCTTCGAGATGGAAAGCGCGGTGCTGCTGGAAACCCCGGATTCTCTGGCATCGAAACATGCCGACGAGGTTGTCGAGAAGACGGCGTACAACAACACGTTTTCCTTCGTCGAGCAGGTGGACGACGAGCCGTTTCTCGGCCAGCTGCTGCAGGCCTGCGCCCAGGCTGGCATCGCGGTCGATACCCTGCATCCGGAGTATCTGGGCATGCTCGAGGTGGCGCTTGCGCCGCAACCGGGTATGCGCATGGCCGACGATGCGGCCCTTTACCGGGCGATTGCCAAGCTGGCAGGGCGGCGCCATGGCCGGCTGGTCTCTTTCATGGCGCGGCGCCATGGAGATCTGCAGGGCTGCGGTGCGCACATGAACATCTCCCTGCGGCATCGCGGCACGGAGGATTCGGCCTTCTTTGAGGCTGATGCTTCCGACAGGCTGTCGGTTACCGCCCATCACTTCATTGGCGGCCTCATTCGCTATCTGCCGGAACTGTTCCTGCTGATGGCGCCGAATCTGAATTCCTACAAACGCTTCCGGCCCAATCTGTTCACGCCCCTGAGCAACACCTGGGGCATCGACAACAAGACCGTCGCGTTTCGCGCGATCAATGCCGGAGCAGCATCCGCCCGGGTAGAGGTGCGCTTTCCGGGAGCAGATCTGTGCCCCCACCTTGGAGTTGCGGCAGTGCTGGCTGCCGGCCGAGCGGGTATTCAGGCGGCCATCGAACCGCCGCAACCCGTCGAGGGCAGCGGTTGGGATGTGGAAGACGCGCCCGGTACCGGTTTTCCGCTTTCGTTCGAGGCTGCCATTAACCGGCTGGACGGCTCGGCGTTCGCCCGCAGCGCGTTTGGCGACGGTTTCGTCGACAACTTTGTCGGTGACCGCCGCTGGCAGCTGGAGCAATTCGCCAACGTGGTCACCGACTGGGAAATCCGCACCTTCGGGAACCTCTAGCGCTTCGCGGATGGTCCTTAGAATGTGAAAGTCGCTGAGGCGGAGACCCGGTCTGCGTCCTGGAACTGGCCGAAAATGCCGTCTTCATCGCCGTAAAAGAAGTCGGCGCCTAATTCGATGCTGAAATTGTCGGAAAACGCCCAGCTAACCGATCCGCGTGCGAGCCCGTCGTTGTCATCGAGCGAGCCGTACCATCGCAGCTCCGCGATGATCGCATCGTAGGCAAAGGTGCGGCGAGCGAAAACTGTCGCGATATGGTCGGAATTTGGTCGAACAAGCCCATCTGGCGGGCTGGAAATCCTGTCGTACACGTATTGAATGTTGATGAAGGTATTCCATGGACCGTTCAGATCCAGGCCAATCGCCCCCGTCCACTGGTCTGCCTCGGCGATCCTCAAGTCGCCAGCTTCGTTGATGTTGAAGGTGCGGTTGGGCTGCGCCGAGAATTCCCCTCTCACGACCAGTCCAGCCAGCGCGCTATCGAAACCCAAGCCGTAGATCTGGCGTTTCCTGTAAAACTGCTCGAGCACGGTGTTCCGTGAGGTAGTTTCAAGCCTACCCAGTGGCTCATAGTCGAGCCCGGTTTGGGCTTGCAGGCGGATGTCCAGGCGCCCGACAGCTCTCGATAGGCGCGCACCGTATGTTGCGTCGTCTATCATGGATTTCGGCAGGTCAGTGGTAATCTCCGGCAACGGCGAACCGGGCGACGCACCGTAGCGGTATCGGGGGGCCTGGAATTCGAACCAGGCACCCGGCTCCGGAATGTCATGGGCTGTGGTATCCGGGGTCCACACCAGCTCTGCCCGCCACGGGCCGACACTGGTGTCAAAATACAGACTCCAGAGGCCGATTCGGGATTCTTCGAAGTCCGCCAGAATAAATTCGCGGAAACTGTGAGGATTCATCTGATCAAGGACTCGCAGGCCGTCCAGATTTCCCCACACGATCTGCTGCTTGCCCAATCGTAATCTTGAAGCCCCGGCGTTCAGCTCAAAGTAGAAATCTCTGAGTTCTGCGGTGTTGCTATCGCCCAGCATTCGGGGCCGGGAGGCGCTGGTGTAGTAGTCGTAGACAGGCCGGTCAGGCTCAAGCTTGTCGGCGCCATGCAGGCGTACTCGAGCAGAAGTTTCGAACCAGAGCCGGTCGGTGAAGCTGACACCCAGCCGAGGAAGCAATGTGGCGCTGCTTTCGATGGCGGTATTTCGAGATGTTCCGTTGCTGTAGCCCAGGCGGAGCTTTGCCTCTGCTTCTTCCACCTCGGCGGCGTTCCCGGGTACCGGGAGCAGCAGCAGTGCCACGCAGATCAGTTGCCGTTCAATGCGCATCAATCGCCCAGCAGGTCTGGAGACAGGCGGCGTTGCAGGCCGTTCTGATCGAATGCCTGTTCCGGCAACGTTTCCGGGTAGTCAACGTCCAGGTAGGTGAAGCGTGTGCTGTGCCCACTCTGATGGTTCACGGCAACGATTTCGGTCGCCGTCCAGATGCCATCGATCTGCTCGTAGTCTCTCACCTCGATGGATTTCAGCGGCTGCGCATCCAGGTCGAAGAATTCGATCCGCAACGGCAGCCACGTGGCTTCGTCCACGCTGGCTTTGAAAGCACCATAGCCCAGCTCGCTGGCAATCTGGTCGCTGCGGGGTGCCCCAGAAATCTCATGTACCATCCGCTGGTCAATCTGAGTGATGCCAACGTGCTCGAAGTGGTAGTCGGCGACGTCGAATTTCAAATCGTTCTGCATATCCTCGTACGTGAAATCGGTTCCCAGAAAGTAGTCGCCCCGGTCGGAGGCCGGTATGCGGCGGACCTTGCGCACCGCGGGAATGTAGAGCCAACGTTCATCCGGCCGCTCGACCGTTCGCGAGTCATGGCTCAGAAACGTCGTGTTGCGCAGGGCCTTGGGCTCCAGGTAAGTGATTCGCGTCAATCGTGCCTGGGGGCTCGATTTCTTCAGCACCAGCGCGATGCGCTGCTTCTCCCCGCCACGCCGGTCGGTCAGCGTCATCTGAATGGTCCGTTTGGCGAGATCTCCCTCGCTCCGCTCGGCAACCTTCGTTGCGATCTCCAATCCGCGGGCGTTGTCTGCCCACAGACGTTCCGCTGGTGCCATGGCGATGGCGGCGATCAGCAGGATGGCATTCGACACGCGTGGCCTGTTGGCCCAGCGCAGACCCGCGCGTTTCAGTCTCAGCACGGCCGCGTAGCAGGCTGGTATGACGATAAGGCCCACAACGAAACTGGTGAGGGCCGCGGTGGCCACCAGGCCGCCGAAACGCTGCAGCATGGGCAACTCGGAAGCCAGCATCACGGAAAAGCCTATGCCTAACGCGGCGGCGTTGAAAAAGCAGGCTCGCGCGGTGCCCGGGACCGCCATCGCGATGGCGGCTTCAACGTTTTCTCCGCTGAGCCTTAAAGCGACCCGCAGGCGATCCACCAGATGTATTGCGAAGTCCACGCCCACGCCCACGGAAATAGCTGCAAACATGCTGGTTGCGGGCTCCAGATAAATATCCAGGGACGTCATGAGCGCGTAGATGATGACGATGGTAAACGAAACCGGGACGACGGAGAGAAGCCCGGCACCGAGCGAGCGGAACGCAATGACGGCCATGCCGAGCACCATGATAAGCGACAGCATCACACCATCGAAATGGGACTGCTTGAGCCGGCTCATCCAATGGTAGGTGATGTTTACATCCCCCCCCAGGGTCGCGCGCATGCCCGGCTCGTTGAATTCGGCATCGAGATATTCTTCCAGCTGGATCACCGCATCGCTGGTCTGGGAGAAGAATACCGAGTCGAGAACACTGCGTATCAGGGCCGTCTGATATTGCGCATCAATCTCTTCCTCGAAATCCGTAGGGTCACCGGATACCTCGTAGACCAGCAGGTACTGGGCGATGGCGTCGTCCTCTTTCGGAAGGCGTCGACTCCCTGTTGATCGCTCTTCATTGATGGCCTTGTGCAGCAGGCTGAGGTAGTCGGAAATGCCTGCGGTTAGTTCCACGTGGGGCAGGGATTCGATGAATTCCTGCAGCGCAACGATTTTGGCCATTCGCCCGGCCTGGAGCAGGCCTTCGGGTTCTTCCGTCTCAACGATCACATCGAGAAAGGAAGTGCCTGCAAATGTGTCGTTGATCAGCTCATCGGCGATTCTGATGGGTTCGGTTGGCGCGAAATTTTCCACCTGAGACCGATCCACCCTCAGATTCTGGGCAACCGCCGCAGCCAACCCGCCAACCAGGACGAAGACCGTGAGCACAGCAACGTGTCGTCGCGCGCTGAATGCGCTCACCCGATGGAAAAACCGGCCGAGCAGGTTGGGCCGACCGTCCTCCCAGCTGCTGAAGGCCTTGCTCGGTCCCAGGTTCAGCAGAACGAGCATGTTCGGCAGCGTGATGAGGGAGAACAACCAGGCAAAAGCCACGCCGAGGGCGGCAAACCAGGCAAAGTAAGTAATGGGTGGCATGATTGATGCCAGTGCGATGCCGATGAAGCCGGCGATTGTGGTCAGAGTCGTCAGGGTGATGGGCTGGGCCATCTCTGTCATTGCCATCACGACCAGGTCCCGCGTCTCGGCGTCGGGTTTTTGCGATCGCAGTTGATAGTAGCTGGAGAGCACGTGTATCGCGTCTGCAACGGCGATTGCGACAAGGATGACCGGCAGCGCGTTGGTAATGGCGAAGTAGGGTATGCCGGCCCAGCCCATGATTCCCATAGCGCCTCCGGCTGCGCCGAGCAGCACGACGAAAGGCGCGAGCAGCGCTTTGACTCTGCGGAAAGCGGCGAAGATGAAACCCAGCACCATCACGAAGACCAGCGGTTGCATCACCCGCGCGTCTCCGTCGATCTTTTTGCTGAGAAAGGCGCTGACAGCCGCGGGCCCCGCGACGTGGATCTCGACGCCTTCGGTTTCGTATTGCTCTACCAGCGCGAGGATGGCGAGATAGGTTTCCACGGCCAGATCCGGATCGATGATTTCGGTCAGAATCACGGCGCCGCTTTCATCCTCAGCAGCCAGCGTTCCGATATGTGGTGGCATGTCCAGCCAGCGCAGGCGTGCGGAAGCGGCCGCTGCTTCGGAAATCTCCCCCCTGGGCGTGTAGGCATCAACCAGTACCTGGCCCTCAGTGCCGGCGATTGATGATTCCGTCGCAAGGCTCGCCACCCGGTCGGCGCGCACATTAGGCACGGTAGTCAAGGCATTGGTGAGATCCCGCACCAGGGTAAGTGAGCGGCTGGTGAATATTGACCCGCCGTCGGCCGTGGTCACCGCGACGGCAATCGGCTCGCTGAGCCCGAATATCTCGGTAATGCGATCGTCATTGACCACGGATGGATCGTCCTGGGGAATGAAGGCGCGGACCGACGTGTCTTTGCTGAGCTGGGTCATTCCCGATGCCGTCACGAGAATGAACACGCCGCTCAGGATCAGCACCAGGCGCGGTCGGGATGTCAGACGATAGAAGAGTTGTGCAGTCCCGTTGCGGGTCGATGTCATGATCGCATCTCCATTCGGCGTGGCTCCTCCGCTGGCCGCGGGTTGGTCGCGGGCTTGGCCCTGCCCTGCGACCACATCTCCTGCTCCAGCCGCAGCCAGTCCCTGACATAGCCCGACATCGGCGGCGCGGTGGCGCCGGGTTGCAGCAGGTCGACGACAGATTCCGTCTCTACCCAGGCATTTCCGCTTCGCAGCGCGGCTCGGGAGATGCCGGTGGCGACACGTCTCCCCTGCGTGTCGAGAAACGTGTGGTTCAGGTACCACCATCGTCTGTCCCACGACAGCAGCCGGGTCCTGACCTGATAGCGTTGAAAGGGCTTCAACGATCTTCGAAAACGAATGACACTGTCCCCTAACACTGCCGTCCAGCGCTGGCGCCACATGCAGCTTACCACGCCGACCCGGGTCATCCACTCTGCACGGGCGACGTCCATGATCTGTAGATGGCGACCGTTGTTCATGTGTCCGAAAGCGACCAGATCGTGAGGCCAGACGCGATATCGGCTGATGAGCGGGTGGCGATGGTTCAGTGCTTCAGCAATGAAGCCCAGACAAATTGCGTACGCCAACCTGAAATTAAGGTTCATCA
>JAHEEG010000121.1 GCA_024640825.1 Gammaproteobacteria bacterium | reverse complement strand
TGGCCGGTTTCTGCCTCGTGCGCTGCACAACGCGACGTCCGGTGAGCATTGCTCACCGGACATTCAGACAGCTCCAGATTCGTGATGTCGCCTAGCGCGTCAGACCTCGATTCCTTCCGAGATCGCCAACGCATCTTCAACCTCCACGCCGAGGTATCGTACCGTGCTCTCCAGCTTGGTGTGGCCGAGGAGCAGTTGAACGGCTCTCAGATTCTTGGTTTGGCGATAGATGATCGTCGGCTTTGTCCTTCGCAGCGAATGGGTGCCGTATGCCGTGGTGTCAAGGCCAATTTGTGCCGTCCAGCACTTGATCAGGCGGGCATACTGGCGCGTTGACAGGTGACGCTCCGGGTTGGAGCGGCTCTTGAAGAGGTAGTCTCCTTGCCCAAGGTGCGCCGTGCGTATCCATGCGGTCAGGGCCTGGCGGGTCTGTTGGGTGATCTCGAACTGCACGGGCCTCTGTGTCTTCTGCTGCAGGACGACGGCACGGGGCTGCACCGTGTCCCCATGGGCGATGTCGAGTACTCGCAGTGCGACGAGATCGCAGCCTCGCAACTTGCTGTCGATGGCCAGATTGAACAGAGCAAGATCGCGAATCTTACCGGCCAACTGTAACCGGGTGCGGATCGCCCAGATGTCACGCGGTTTGAGTGGGGCTTTCTGTCCGCAGAGCTTGCCCTTGTTCCAGGGGATAGTCGGGTTCAGCGCCTGGATGTTCATCGTCAATTCCTCGTCGGGTTTACGGGAATCCATCCTGGCGTTTTATCCAGTGAACGGCGACCTAAGGGGGTCCAGCCCGGTCACGAAATCGGAATCGGCCTCGGCGACCGCTGAGCGCTCGGAGATGACTCGGGCGACCTGACACTCAGCACGGTAAGCAACAAGCTCCTACCCCGAAACATATCGGCAATTCAGCCTTCGGAGAAAAGTTCGCAAGGTCGGCGAAAGAAGTGCGCCAAAGCCCGTACCGGCACGCTTTTCACGTGGCTAATATTCACGCATCTATTTGATTTTTAGATACTTTGTCGAGAAGGAGAACCTGGGAAGAGAAACTACAGGACTGGGTGGCGGAGAGGGAGGGATTCGAACCCTCGAAGAGTTACCCCTTACACACTTTCCAGGCGTGCTCCTTCGACCGCTCGGACACCTCTCCAGTTGGGTGGCAACCCAGACCAGCCACACCCCGGCACACGATTCCGCTGCTACCGTTGCTCCCTTCCGGGCCTGGCGGAGTTCACAACCTGTCGTTGCGAGGGGACCGGAATGGGTCACCATTGAACCAATCCTGACAACCCGGCTACCGACCGCGTCGCCAGAGCGATAAGGCCGCAGATATTAGCCGAACTGCCGCGGGAAGTGTAGCAACCGAATCCTTGCCTATACTTGTCATAATGCGGAGATTTCTGGCGAGCACTTCATGACCTGGCCATTGTTTGCAGTTATTCAGCTTGGGCTGGTCACGCTGGGTGTGACCGTCGCCTTCTGGCTGCGTAATCGCGAGCTGAAAATCCGATACCGGGAGCTGGAAGCTCAGAGCGTTGCGGCTGCAGAGGCCGTTGCGGAGGCCGCTGCAAAGTTCGAAAGGGTCGCGGAAGCTACCCGGGAACGTTGGCTGTCGAAGCGAATCGTCGCCTGTACCGGCGACGACCCGAGAAGCGAGGTTCAACGCCTGGTGCTTCAGAATGCGCCGTCTCCGGACCCGGAATTTGCCGCGGGTCTCCAGCAGCGCTTGGGGTCGGCCAGCGACGCTCACGCCCACTACCAGGAGCAGTGGCGCAGCCTGCGAGAGCAGAGCCATGCACTTGCCTGCCGGCTCACTGAGGGTTACCCCTTGGGTCAGGACGTCAATGCCCAGCTCTACGAATCCTTCGGGGCGCTGGACAAGGCGTTTTCAATTGACCTGCCGCCCATGCCGGATGCACCAGAACGAGAACCCGGCGACGACGTCGATCTGTCCCAGGAGGCCGAGCACCTCCGGGCCGCCAACGAGCTTCTGCTGCAGCGGCTCGAAGAAGCCCATGCCGAGCTGAACGAGCAGCAAAACAGAAACGAGGATGCCAAGGAGCAGGCGGAAGATCTGAAGAAGGCGCTACAGCAGTTCACCAGAGAAAGCCGCGACATGCTGGGCTGCATTCAGGATCTGGAACGGGAAAACGCCCGACTCAAGGCGTTGGAGTCCGAGAGCGCGGCCACCACGGGTGCCCCCGCCTGGGCGACCCCGTCTTACGACAGCCGCCTGGCGGCGGGCCAACCCATCCGCTAAAGTCCAGTGGTTCGTCTGGGAACCCTCGTTCGTGCGCACCGATCATCGTCCTTATTCCGTCAAGCGGCTGCATCGTGCGCTGGAACGCTGGTATGTGGAGTATTTCATCCGACCGCAGTTGGATGAAGTGGGCGATCATCCCAAGGTCATGCAGCCCTGGAATCTAAAGATCCACGGTCGCAGCATCCGCATGGGGCGCTGCGTTCACGTCATTGCCGGGACAGACCGTCAGGTTCGCCTGACCACCTGGGCCCACGAGGATGGCGAGGGGGCAATTGACATTGGCGACTACTGCCTGATCTGTCCAGGCGTTCGCCTGGATTCCGCATGCAGTATCACCGTCGGCCGCAACAGCATGCTGGCTGCCGGCGCCTATCTCACCGACGCCGACTGGCACGACATCTATGATCGTTCAAAGATCATCGGCCGCCACGCGGCCATTGTCCTGGAGGACAACGTCTGGATCGGCGACAGCGCCATCGTCTGCAAGGGTGTCACCATTGGTGAGAACTCGGTCATCGGCGCGGGCAGCGTGGTGACCCGGGACATTCCTGCCAACGTCATAGCGGCTGGCAATCCGGCTAACATTGTCCGCGCGCTCGACCCCGAGCAGCCGCTGCGCAAACGAGAAGATCTGCTGGCTGACCCGGTCGCACTGGACGCCAAAATGGACGAGGTAGACCAGTATCTGCTGGGCAGCAATACCTGGTGGGGCTGGCTGCGCGCGATGATCCGACCAGGCAAGGGCGACTGACTTCGCAGCGACTGCCTTCGCAGCGACTGCCTTCGCAGCGACTGCCTTCGCAGCGACTGCCTTCGCAGCGACTGATTTCAGAACTACTGACGAGGCAGACGCCACCCGGGCGCCGTAGCTTCGTGGTCCGAGCGCCAGGGACTGATGTCTACTCCGCCACGGCGGACAAAGAACCCGCCCACAGTCAGTTTCTGCGGCTCGCATCGCGCCTTGAGGTCGGCAAAGATCTGCTCGACTGTGGCTTCGTGATACGCCTGGTGCAGACGGAACGACACCAGATACCCCAGCAGCCCCTGGCGATCGATGGGGGTGCCGACATAGCGGATCAGCATCGACGCCCAGTCGGGCTGGCCGGTCACCGGGCACAGGCTGCGGAACAGGTGGCTGTGCAGTGTTTCCTCAACAACCGGCGTTTGCTGCATACGCGCGTCGTCCCTCCGCAGCAGGACGGGCGCCCGCTCATAGCAGGGTTCCGCAAGCTCGAGATCGTCAATGCACGACCCGGGCAAGGTATCGGCCGCCGGCGGCAGGTCGCCCAGCTCCAGCAGTTCCACGCTGGCCTCGGCGCCCACGGCATCCGACAGATCTTTGCGCAGCGCATCCTGCACCGCCTGCGCGGCAGGAAAGCGAGACTGCGCAAACGAATTGAGGTATAGCTTGACGCTCTTGCTCTCGACCATGCGCGGCGAGGTCGCAGGGACCCGCAAGCGGATGCCTCCCACCTGCGGTTTGCCGCGGCCATCCAGCCACGAAAATTCGTAGCCGTACCAGATGTCTTCGCCGTCGAAGGACAGCGCCTCACGGATGCCACGGGCATCACGGGCCGGGCCCCGCTCCAGGCGATAGAGCAAGTCCGGCTGATAGGTGTCGGCATAGTGCGAAGGCTGGCCCAGAGGATTGTCCATCCTGCGCACTTAAAGCGACCGCGAGCGCCCTGTCAACGCGGTCGGCCCAGCCCTTGAAGACGCTCCCATGCACCTATAGTGAATGCGTGATTCCTCTGGTATGTACGTGCACGGAAACGCCAAAACCGCTACGGTGGCCTCCGACATCTTCCGGACCCCCCACGACTCGCATGCTCGACAACTTCCAGAACCTGGCAAAGGCGTTTGCGGATTACGCGTGGGGACCCTGGCTGCTGATCCTGCTGCTGGGCGGCGGGCTGTTCTTCCTCACCTACACCCGCTTTGCACCTTTTCGTCATCTGCCTCACGCCATCGATCTGCTGAGGGGAAAATACAATGCCGAAAATGATCCCGGGCAGATCACGCACTATCAAGCCCTTTCCTCGGCGCTGGCAGGCACCATCGGGATGGGCAACATTGCCGGGGTCGCGCTGGCCATTACCATCGGCGGGCCGGGTGCCATTTTCTGGATGTGGATGACGGCAATCCTCGGCATTGCCACCAAGTTCTTCACCTGCACGCTGGCAGTGATGTACCGCGGCTACGATTCCGCCGGCGTCCTGCAGGGCGGGCCCATGTACGTCATCCGCGAGGGGCTCGGCAAGCGCTGGCACTTCCTGGCCTACTTGTTTGCCTTCTTCGGTCTCGTCGGCGCTCTGCCCGCGCTGCAGGCGAACCAGCTGGTGCAGATACTGCGCGACGTGCTGTTCATCGACAACGGCTGGCTGCAAACCGACGGTGACCCGCTGCCGTTCAATCTGGCCGCGGGCGTTCTGATCGCGCTGATCACCGGATCCGTCATCTTCGGTGGCCTCAAACGCATAGCCGCCGTGGCATCCCGAATCGTTCCCGCCATGAGCCTGCTGTACATCGGCGCCGCAGCCACCGGGCTGCTGCTGAACCTGGAGCGGGTGCCCGACGCGTTCGCTTTGATCGTGGAAGACGCCTTCACCGGCAGAGCAGCCGGCGGTGGCGCTCTACTGGCGGTAATTCTCTATGGCGTGCAGCGCGGTGCCTATTCGAACGAAGCCGGCATCGGCACCGAGTCCATGGCCCACGGCGCGGCGAAAACCCGGGAGCCAGTAAGGGAAGGTCTGGTGGCCATGCTGGGACCGGTGATCGATACGCTGCTGATCTGTTCAGCAACAGCTTTCATGATTCTGCTGTCCGGCGTCTGGCAGATCGAGGGAGCAGGCAACGGGGTCACACTGACCGCGGCGGCCTTCGAACAGCTGCTGGGCACGCCGGGGTTGGTGATCCTCTTCGCCTGCGTGGTCAGCTTCGCCGGCACTACGATTCTCACCTACTCCTTTTACGGCACCCAGTGCGCCAGCTTTCTGTTCGGCGCGCACCACAGCGGGCACTACCGCTGGGTCTATCTGGCGTTCATCATAGTCGCCAGCGTGCTCACGATAGAGGCCGCCGTCAGCATCATCGACGGGGCCTTCGCGCTGATGGCGATCCCCACCATGACCTCCGCCCTGCTGCTGGCACCCAGCGTAAAGGCGGGCGCAGAAAAGTATTTTCAGCAATTGGATCTGAGCGCTCGCGCAGACCGCGGCAGCTAACTCGGCGGGCGCACACCGCCACGAAAGTGTCCCTCCCGCTTGTAGCCGCCTACAAGCTGATCTGCGAGTCGAGTAGGTTCCGGTAGCCGATAGCCCGCACCGCAGGCAAGCACCCAGGCCACGCTGCTGGCGTGGTCAACCCGATGTCCGGGACTGACGAAAAGTGGTTTCACCCCGTCCCGGGTCCGCAGCACGGAGCCGATACGTTCGCCCCCATCCCATAACGGGGCAACGGAACCGCGGGTTTCGCCCGGCTCGTCGTAGATACCGCACAGACGCGACTTGGCACAGCCGACGGTGGGTAGATCCAGGATGAGGCCAAGATGTGAGGCCAACCCCAGGCGTCGCGGATGGGCGATGCCCTGACCGTCACACATGACGCCTTGAAACGGCGTCTGCAGTCGGCGGAGCACCCGCAGCAGAACCGGAACCTCACGGAACGACAGCAGCCCCGGCACGTAGGGAAAGCGCAGACGGTCCCTGGCGCCCCGCGTTTCCACAACCCGGCTTTCTTCCACATCCCATAGCACCGCCACAGCGATAATCTGGTCGTCGAGGAATGCGCAGTCCAGGCCCACCAGGCGCTGCGGCACTGACGCCGGCCGCAGACGCACCCGCGCCCGCAACCGCTGCTGCAGGGCAATCGCCTTGCGCGGCGTCAGGTTCCAGGCATGGGGCGCTCGAGGAATCTGCATATCGCTGACCCGGACAGAGGAAGATTTACGTTAGCATTCCCTCCGGGAACACAGCTACGGACAACGCCAGCATGGCCACAGAGAAACCTCAGAGCCCACAGGGCGCCACCGGCGAATCGACGCCGCTGTCGGCGGCACAGCAAGCCAACAAGCCCGCCTCGCCCCACACCCGGGACAGCAACCGGGCCGTGCTGGACACCCTGCCCTTCGGAGATCGGCGCAGCTTCGACAACGCCGCCCGCGGCTTCATCGCGACCCTAGACCCGCTGACCATCATGCACAGCAACGGCAGGCGGCCGGCCTACGACCTCAGCGGCTTCGGCTTTCTCGAGGGGCCTTCCCCGGACACCGTCAATCCCAGCCTGTGGCGGCAGGCGCAGCTCAATGCCCAGCACCACGGTCTGTTCGAGGTGGTCGAAGGGGTCTATCAGGTGCGCTCCTTCGACATCGCCAATATGACCCTGATTCGCGGGGATATGGGGTGGATCGTCGTCGATCCGCTGACCTCATCAGAAGCGTCCCGAGCGGCACTCGATCTGGCCAACTCACATCTGGGCGAGCGGCCGGTAGTGGCGGTCATACACACCCACAGCCACGTGGACCACTTCGCCGGCGTGCTCGGCGTCATCACCGCCGAGGAAGCGGAATCAGGCGCAGTCGCGGTCATTGCCCCGGAACACTTCGTCAACGAATCCCTCAGCGAAAACGTACTGGCGGGCAACGTGATGAACCGCCGCGCCACCTACATGTACGGTAATCTGCTGCGACCAGGGCCGGACGCCTTCGTCTCCACCGGTCTGGGCGCAGCCCTGTCCATGGGGACGACGGGCTTCGTGATGCCCAACGACACTATTCGGCAGACCGGCGAGACCCGGACCATCGATGGCATCGAGATCGAGTTTCAGATGACCCCGGGCACCGAGGCGCCGGCAGAGTTCGTTTTTTTCCTGCCGCAGTTCGGGGCGCTGTGCATGTCCGAGATTACCTCGCACCATCTGCACAATGTCTACACGCCGCGAGGCGCGCAAGTCCGCGATGCGCTGGCCTGGAGCGCCCAGATCAACGAGTCCATCGAACGCTACGGCCAGCGCCTGGATGTACAGTTCGCGTCCCACCACTGGCCCATCTGGGGTCGCGAGGAGGCGCTGGAGTACCTGAAGAAGCAGCGCGACCTGTACAAGTACATCCACGACCAGACCCTGCGGCTGGCCAATCACGGGTACACCAAAGAGGAGATCGCCGAGCAGGTACAACTGCCCGACACCTTAGGCAAGGCGTTCGCCAACCGCGGCTACTACGGCACGGTGCACCACAACGTTCGGGCCGTCTACGTGAAGTATCTGGGCTACTTCGACGGCAACCCGGCCAGCCTCTATCCCCTGCCACCGACCGAAGCGGGACGCCGCTACCTGGCGTACATGGGCGGCGCAGACGCCATCGTGGAAAAGGCCAGACAGTCTTTCGACGACGGCGATTACCGCTGGGTCGTGGAAGTGCTCAACCACGTGATGATGACCGAGCCGGATCACCGGTCGGCCCGCGCGCTGCAGGCGGACGCGCTGGAACAGCTGGGCTATCAGTCCGAGTCCGCGCCCTGGCGCAACTTTTTCCTGTGCGGGGCGCTGGAGTTGCGACACGGCGCGCCCGGGTCGGAGTCCGGCTACCAGGCCAGCGAAGGCATCGCCCGCGGCATGCCGTTGGACAACCTGTTTCAGACCATGGCGGTGCGGCTCAACGGCCCGAAAGCCGACGGCGCCCGGCTGCAGCTGAACCTGAATTTTACCGACCTGGATGCACGCTATCTGCTGAGCGTGGAAAATTCCGTGCTGCACGCCTTCGCTGACAAGTCCGCCGACGCACCGGATGCCACCCTGAGGCTGTCGAGCCTGAACTTCAAGCGCATGATGATGGGGCTGGTTGCGGCGGTGGATCTCATTTCCGCCGGTAACCTCGAAGTCGACGGCGACCTGGCGAGGCTTGCCGACCTCCGCGAGCTGTTCGATCAGTTCGATCGACGCTTTCCCATCGTGAGCCCACGCCCCGCACCCGCCGGTGGCCCGGAACCCGGCGAGGCGGTACCCTAGGGGGCTTAAACCGCACCCAGCACAAGAGGCAACATCGTGACCATTGCTCAGACCGCTTACGGCCCGGTAGAGGGGCGTGAGAAAGAAGGCGTATTGCTGTTTTCCGGCATTCCCTACGCCGCGCCGCCCACCGGCCCCCGCCGCTTCCGGGCGCCGGAATCCCATGAGGGCTGGAAACAGACCCGGCAGGCGCTGAAGTTCTATCCGGCCGCACCGCAGTACCCGACGGGCGGAATGACCGCCGCCGTGCCCGTGCGCTGGGACGAAGACTGCCTTGCGCTCAACATCGCCACGCCTGCCATCGACGATGCCCGACGGCCGGTGTTGTTCTGGATTCACGGCGGCGCCTACCGAACCGGCCAGGGCAACGTGCCCTGGTACAACGGCGCGCAATTCGTCAGAAACGGCGACATCGTGGTGGTCAGCATCAACTACCGTCTGGGCGCCCTCGGCTTCACCGACCTGTCCCGTTTCGGCGACGAGTTCGCCACCTCCGGCGTCAACGGCACCCTGGATCAGATTGCCGCGCTGCGCTGGGTAAAGGACAACATCGCAAACTTCGGCGGCGACCCGGAACGGATCACCATTGCCGGCGAATCCGCCGGCGCCTTCAGCGTCTGCACCCTGCTGGCCAGCCCGATGGCGCGCGGGCTGTTCCGGGCCGCCATTCCCCAGAGCGGCGGCGCCCAGCACACACTGCCCCGAGAAGCGGCCAAGATCGTCGCCGACCGCTTTCTGGAAGCCGTGGGCGCAGACAACCCGATGACCCTGCAGGCGCTGGACGCTCAGGCGATCCTGGACGCCCAGAAGCAGGTGGCGGAGCAGCTGGACCAGGGCATCGACGCCAACGAAACACTCGGGGTTCCGGTGCAGGCTTTCTACCCGGTGCACGGCACCGACGCGCTGCCGGACAGCCCGCTGAACCTGATCGCTCAGGGCGCATCCAACGGCGTTCCGGTAATGACCGGCACCAACGCCCACGAGACGACCCTGTGGGAGTACTACAACACGGACGAAGCGCGGCTGGCCCGCCTGGGCGACCACTATGGCGCCGGCAAGGTGCTGCAGACACTGCGCAAGCTGCACCCGGACGCTGGCCCTGGGGATCTGGCGGTCGCACTGACTACCGACTTTACCTTCCGCATGCCAGCAGTACGACTGCTGGAAGCCCGCGCGGGGGCAGATCCCAACACGCCGAGTTGGATGTACTGGTTCTGCTGGGAGTCGCGACAGTTCAACGGCAAGCTGAAGGCCACCCACGCGCTGGAGATCCCCTTTGCTTTCGACAACCTCGACAAGCCGGGCGTAGATGTCTTTCTGGGACCTGGCGACGTGCCCCAGACGGTAGCGAGCACCATGCATCAGGCGTGGATAGGCTTCATCCGCGACCTGGACCCGGGCTGGGCCCCCTACACGCTAAAGCGCCGGGAGACCATGCGATTCGACACCGAGTCAATACTGGTGATGGACCCGGAGGGCCCCGAACGGGAAGCCTGGGCAGGCATTCGCTGACAGGAGACTAGACGATGGAACTGAGACGACTGGGCCGGAGCGGCCTGCAGGTGCCGAGCCTCTGCCTGGGCACCATGACTTTCGGACTGCAGGTGGACGAAGCCGGCAGCGAGAAGATTCTCGACGCCGCCTTCGAACGCAGGCTTATCTTTCTGGATACCGCGGATGCTTACCCGCTCGGCGGCAGCCTGGAGACCACCGGTGAGACCGAGGCCATCATCGGCCGCTGGATGCAGAGCCGGGGGAACCGCGACAAGCTGATACTGGCGACCAAGTGCTGGGCGCCTACGCGCCGCGGCCCCAACAGCTTCGGCCTGTCGCGACAGCACATCGTCGAATCCGTAGAGGCAAGCCTGCGGCGACTTCAGACCGATTACATCGATCTCTATCAGGCCCACGCCTTCGACCCCGCGGTGCCCATCGAAGAAACGCTGCGCGCGTTCGATGATCTGGTGCGATCCGGCAAGGTCCGCTACATCGGCTGCTCCAACTACCCTGCCTGGCGGCTCGGACAGGCGCTGGCCGCTGCGGACCGCCTGAAGCTCACCCGCTACGCGTCGGTGCAGCCGCGCTACAACCTGCTGTACCGGGACATCGAAACTGAGCTTCTACCCCTGTGCCGCGACGAGGGACTGGGCGTGCTCGTTTACAACCCCATCGCCGGCGGCCTGCTGTCAGGCAAGTACCAGGCGGGGCAGACACCCCAGGAAAACACCAGATTTACCCTGGGGACTGCGGCCACCCGCTACCAGGAGCGCTATTGGGACGACATCCAGCTGCAGGCGACGAGCCAGCTCGACCAGCTGGCCCGGGACCGGGGTCTGAACCTGGTGAGCGTCGCGGTGGCCTGGGTGCTGCAGCAGGAAGGCATCACCTCCGCCATCATCGGCGCCAGCCGACCCGAGCAGTTGGATGCAAACGTCGCAGCGCTGGAAGTGACGCTGGACGAAGAACTGCGCGAAGCCTGCGACGCGGCCTGGTGGCAGCTGCCCAAGCGACCGATTCTGGAGGGCTATCGCTGAGGCCAGCACGCGCCGTTAACGCGCTGTCAGGGGTCCCATGACGATCTCGACACGAAATTCCTACGCACGCGAGCAGATCACAGGCCTGATTCTCTGCGGCGGCCGCGGTCAGCGCGTGGGCGGCGCAGACAAGCCGCTGCTCGAATTTCAAGGACAGCCGCTGGTGGCGCGGGTGGCGGCAATGCTTGCGCCTCAGGTGCAGCAAGTGCTGGTCAGCGCGAATCGCAACTCGACGCGCTATGGGACTTACGGCCCGGTAGTGGCAGACGCCCTGCCCGACTACGCCGGTCCGCTGGCCGGAATCAGCGCCGCCCTGGACATGGTCACGACCCCCCTGCTGTTTGCCTGCCCGGGCGACGGGCCCAACCTTCCGGGGAACATCGTCAGCAGGCTAGCCGCTGCCCTGAACTCCAGCAAAGCAGCTGTCGCCCACGACGGAAAGCGTCGTCAGCCCCTGTATCTGCTGTTGCGCACCAATTGCAGAGCGAGTCTGAAGCGCTATCTCGAATCGGGTCAGCGCAGCGTACACGGCTGGCTGGAGACCCTCGACGCCAGCGACGTCCACATCGGG
>JAHEEG010000272.1 GCA_024640825.1 Gammaproteobacteria bacterium | reverse complement strand
CGATGGCGTCGGTGCGCAGGTCGAGCATGCAGCCGGTGTAGAGCGTATCGTTGTTGGGCCGCGCGATCTCGCGCATCGTGTGGTCCTTGAGCTCCGTGTCAGCGTCGCAGGTGTCCCAGCCACCCTGCTTCATAGCGAACTTGTTGTTGACGTTGTACATCGCTACGTACGGGTAGGAGCGGTAAACGATATTGTCGATTTGCTCCTGGGTCAGCTCCACTGCCGCGGCCGGCGCCGATGGCTCGGGCGGTGCGGTAGCCGAGGCGGGTGGCGGATTTTGCTCGCCGGCCCCGCATGCAGCCAAAAGTAGGGTCGAGAAGAAAGCGGTGAATGGTAACCTTCCAAGTGCGGCTCTCATATTCTGCTCCTGCGTGGCCTGGCGTCCCGGTGCGGCAGTTTGATGGAACTCCGGATGTCTCCATACGAGCCGTTATGCATAAATGTTGGATTGCATAGTCCGACATTCGAATTCCGTCCGGACGCGCCAGAAAAACAATCGCGCCTCTCTCGGAATTTCCAGCATCTGCGATTAGAGGGCAGATCGCAGCCAACAAGCGGGACATTCATTGACAGCTTAGGTCGGTCGGGGGACAAACCGCTAATCATTTGGTGCCAGGTCGGCGCTGATATATGATTTAGGTCACCAATCAGTCCTTTTTGGGATACCGCTAGTGATTTCAGAACCATCCAGTCGCTCAATTCCATCGACTCGGGTTGGTTTCCTCAATCGCTACGTGGCTGCCCTGGAGACCATCGGCGCGCCGGTAGACCCGCTGCTGGATGAAGCGAGAATTCGCCGCGAACTCCTGAGCCAGCCCTCGGCGGCAGTGCCGTTGGCGAGCGCCTTTAAATTTGGAGAACTCGCCTGCCGTTCGATCGGTAGCGAGCACCTCGCATTGCATCTTGGCCTCGGTACATCACTGGAAGAGTATGGTCCCTATGGGGCGATGCTGAAGACCGCGCTGACGGTAGGTGAGTACCTTCGCAAGGGCATCGCGCTATACAGGTTGCTCATTACGGGCCAGTATTTCTGGCTTTCAAGGCACGGTGGTGAATTCCGTCTGAACCTGACCACGGTCGGTGATTGGGGCGTGGGTTCATACCAGTCCCATCTGGAGTCGATCGCCAGCAGTATTGCGAATCTGCGACCCTCGCTCGGAGCGAGCTGGGTGCCTGGGGAAATAAGCTTCGCCTATCGGAGCAGAGAGAAGCTGCCCGAATCCAATCTCTTCGAAGGCGCGCGGGTTTATCGGGGCAACGGGATGACTTACCTTACGATCCCTGCAGAAATGATGAACATGGTCTTTCGGAGTAGCAGCGATGCAGAGGAGCCTGCTGCGGATTCGACCTGGAATCGCTCGATCCCCGAACGGCTGGACAGGATGGTGCAATTTCAAATCGAGTCGTTGCTGTCCGGCGGCGGCCTGCACATCGACACGGTCGCCGAGTCGATGCTGATGAGCCGGCGAAGTCTGCAGCGCCGTCTTCTGGAGACCGGATGGACTTTTTCCCGCCTGGTATCGGAAACCCGTTCACGGCTGGCGGCCCGGCAACTACAGCATTCCGACAAGCCGATTGCCGAAATCGCTTTGGAACTGGGCTACGCGGATGCCTCCAACTTCACCCGCGCATTCCGCAGAAAGACCGGAGTCGCGCCGCTTGCTTTCCGAATGGAATCATCCAGGTCCCACCCGAGCCACAGGAAGGCGCAGCCATACTTTTCAGGGTGACCCTTCATTACCAGTGTCTTCGGCCTCAGGTGTCCTCATGTCCAGAATGAAGGCTCCTCAAGCCGGCCAAAAGAGGTCCTCGGGATTGTATCCTTACACTGGAAAACCTCTACCGGGCTATCTTGGCTCGATCTGTTTCTGGACTCGAGTGTAATTGGTCTGGCCTATGCTTCTACTCTGCGAGTTATGCATGAAGCCAGAGCCCCCTCGACGAACGCACATGAAGAAGGGAGGAGCCTCACGTGACTGACCTTGAAACCCTTGCGAATTTGGCAGAGGTGTTTGGCACCCTCACTATCATTGGGGGTTTATTGTTTGCCGTCATACAAATACGCCAGTATCGACAACAACTCCGTGAGACGGCGACCTTGGAACTCATGAACAAGTTCCAATCGCCGGAGTTTGCGCAAGCCTTTCGAATCCTGCGCTCATTGCCTGAGGACGTTCCATCATCAGAACTCATCGCAAACCATCCGGAAACCGAAGCAGCGGCAATGTTCGTTTGCTCGGTGTACGAGACAGTGGGTGTGCTTGTTTTCCGCCGAATTTTGCCCTTTCAGGTGGTCGAGGATCTTACTGGTGGAGCCATCGCTCTGTGCTGGCGCAAACTTCATGCATGGATAGAGGAAATACGCGTGGAGACGGGCAACGACCGGGTCTTTGAATGGTTCCAATGGTTAGTTGAACGCTGCGCAGAACAAAAGCAGATTGAATCAAAGTCACTCCCTGCTTATAAGGCGCATCAAAACTGGAAACTACCCCGACATTGAAGGTTAAGTCACTGTTTCTGGGAGCGAAGCAGAACTCAGGCAGAGCGATTTGAAGGACGCGGCAATGACCGCCATCGGCCGCAGATCCAACCGGTCGCTACGGTCAGGGCTGGCTTGCCTCGACGTGGTGTGACAGTTCCTGTTCCCTGACCACTCGGCTTTTTCAATCGCCTGCGTCTTCCAGGCCTAACCGCCGGTGCCATTCTGCCAGCGACTCATCCGGATAAGCGTCGAAAGATTTGTCGTTCTCCGTAGCTGCAACGGTTACCCAGGCCGGCTTCGAGGACAGCATCATATGAGTCCGCTCAGGCGGTACTGGCAGATCTGTGTCGATCGCCGAGGCGAAAGGATGTACCAATTCTGGCCAGCGAGGATCCCAGACCCACAGGGCACTACCGCAAATGCAACAGAATCGTCTCTCGCCCGGGCTTTCATCGACGGCCCCGGTCTCTTCATTCCTGATATTGGCATGAAATACGGAGACCTTTTCTTCGCCGTAAACCTTCAGCGTCGAGTAATCCGCGCCTAGGTTAATTGCATATCCGCCACCGCCTGCCGTTTTCCGACAGATAGAGCAATAGCAGAGGTTAAATGGGTACGGGTGCGGCGCCAGGACACTGAATCGCACGGCCCCGCAGTGACATGATCCGTTGAG
>JAHEEG010000120.1 GCA_024640825.1 Gammaproteobacteria bacterium | reverse complement strand
CCAGGATGCCGAGCTCCGCAATTAACCCCGGCACCGTCGATGCGGGCGTCGCTATGACGGCAAGATCCGGCACTACGGGCAGGCTGGCGACATCTCGATATGCCAGCACCCCCTGCACGGACTCGTGGCGGGGATGCACGGGCATTACCGGCCCTTCAAACCCTGCGCCCAACAGATTCCGCGCCAGCACTTCTCCCAGCGAGCCCGGTCGGCGGCTCGCCCCGATCAGAGCTATCGACCGTGGTTTGAATACAAACTCGAAATTGCGGATCGACATCGTGACGTCCTTGAGACTTACCGAACCTCTTTCTCTATACGCTTTATCTCGTCACAATACGCGTATTACCGGCTTCCATCAGAAGCGCTCAACCAAGGATGCATCGTGTACGACTATCTCATCAAGAATGTTCAAATTGTCGACGGTACAGGCAGCGCCCCTTTCAGCGGCGACATCGCGATTGAAAACGGCCTTATTGCGGCCGTTGGAGAGGCTGACGGCACGGCCCGGGAAACGATCGATGCCGGCGGCGCCTACGCGACGCCCGGCTGGGTGGATGTTCACACCCACTACGACGGCCAGGTCAGCTGGGATGACACGCTAGACCCGTCGTTCTCGCACGGCGTAACGAGTATCGTCATGGGAAACTGCGGTGTCGGTTTCGCGCCCTGTCCGCCCGGTGGCGAACAGCGCATGATCGAATTGATGGAAGGGGTAGAGGATATTCCCGGCACCGCCCTTTACGAAGGCATTGAATGGGGTCGTTGGGAAACCTTTCCCGAGTATATCGAGTACCTGGGCACCCGCGCGTTTACGCTCGACGTCGGCACCCAGATTCCACACTCAGCGGTGCGTAACTATGTCATGGGGGATCGCGCGCTGCGGCATGAAGATGCTACGGCGGCGGATCTGGCCGCGATGGCCAGAATCGTCAAGGAAGGTCTCGAGGCGGGGGCCGTTGGCTTCTCGACGTCGAGAACCATTGGTCATCGATCGGTGTTGGGTGAGCCCATACCCGGGACCTTCGCGGAAAAGGCAGAGTTGCTCGCGATCGCGCGTGCCATGAAAGCTGCTGGCAGGGGCGTGTTTCAGGCCGTGCCGGCGGGCGTCGTGGGCGACATCGCGGGCCCGGAGAAGTGGACGACGGAGCAGGAGGTGGCGCTGTTTGCAGAGATTGCGCGGGAGAGCGGCCGCAACTGCACGTTCACCCTGGTGCAGAACGCCAACCGACCGGACCAGTGGCGCAATTGCATGGGTATCGTGGAGCAGGCGAATGCTGAAGGGCTGATGATGCGCCCGCAGATTGCAACTCGGCCCATCGGCCTCGTTACAAGCCTGCACGCCTATCATATGTTTCAACGGCGCGAGACCTACCTCAAACTGGCTGGCCTGCCGTTTGAACAGCTTCTGGCGGAAATGCGCAAACCGGAAGTGAAAGCGGCAATTCTCAGCGACAAGGACGTGCCGCCGGATCAGCCCGGCACCATGGCCAACGTCTACGCGCTGCTGGGCATGGCCGCGCCCGGCATGTTCCCCATCGAGATGCCCATCAACTACGAGCCGGAGGCGTCCGGCAACATGGGGGCGCTTGCCGCAGCGGCGGGGCAGGACATCGCGAGCTACATGTATGACTACCTCGTATCGGGTGAAGGCGACAACTTCGCCATCCTGCTGGGCGCGAACTTTGCCGACGGAACCTTCAGCGTCATGGAGGAGATGCTGCGCCACCCTGAAACGACCATCGGTCTGTCCGATGCCGGTGCCCACGTGAACCTGATTTTCGATGCCGTAGGACCGACCTATCAGCTGGCCCACTGGGTTCGGGATCGTACCCGGGGCCCCAGGCTTCCCATCGAGCTCATTGTGCACAAGCAGACGTTGAGCAACGCCAACCTGTTTGGGCTGACGGATCGCGGCAGCATCGAGACGGGCAAGCGAGCTGACCTCAACGTTTTCGATCTCGATCGCCTGGCCCTGGGCAAGCTGGCTGTTCACGCAGATCTGCCAGCCGGGGGGACGCGCATTCTGCAAGGTGCCAGCGGATACCTGAACACCTTCGTGGCCGGCGTGAAGACTCGGGAAAATGATCAGGACACCGGTGCTAGACCGGGACGGGTATTAGGTGCCGTTCGTTAACCTGTAACGTTTCGCGCGTTTGCCGATCAGGTTCCCGTTTCGAGAGAGGCTGGTTCGAGCTCCGGAAGCATTGGGGTGTCCTGATCCACCACGCGTCTGACGGGGCCCTTGCGCTGACGCAGTACCAGGCTCTGGTGACTTCGGGAAAAACCGATATCGTCGCCGAGTTCGCGCAGGCACATCTTTTCCAGGTCGTTCTCCGGTGTGAACGTGAACTTGACGTTATGATCCTCGATAGTGATCGTGGTCTTCATGTGGTCTCCTGCGCGTTGGCCGGCTATTGGTCCAGCCTTGAGCCCATTCTCCCGCACAGGGCTCGCCCGAATGTTAGGGTTCTGTGAGTGGAAATCACCCGGGCTGTAAGGCGGTTGGCTATGAATACGGGCCGCATCGGCAATGACATGCAACACGCGGCGTTTCATAGCCATGCCGGATGATCGCTGAAGAATTCTATAGTCTCGAACAGGTCTGTCGTCTCGCGTAGGCAAGCATGCCAGCTGACGACATCATCTGATGTGCTGAAAATTGATGTGCTCGGCTGCGGCCTGCTATCGGGTGGTCAACTTGCATAGTGCGTCAACCGCGATCCCCGATATGCGGTCAAAACGTCGCGTCAGGCCTGCCGGACGAAGGAGGTCCCGGCGGAGCCGCGGGCCAAGTTCGGTTGCTTGTCTGATTGCCAGCGGGAAGTCTCCGCCGAATGGACGATTAACTCACGGGTGCGAAACTCGTGCCCGTTCAAGCATTCGATGGCCAGCGCAGCGAATTTTTCCGGCATCTCTACATACGCGACGCTCTTCGAAACGGGCGTGCGCTCCTCTCGGACGACACGGGCTGAGGTAACGTCGCCATATTGTGAGAACAGCGCCTGCAGGTCGGCGTCCGTCGCCGATTCAGGCAGGTTACCGACGAATATTTCCTTCATAAGGCTGACGACCTCCGTTGTCCCGGTTTCCTTCCCAGAAGAAACTTGCACGTATGTGTCCGGACGGCCTGTGCGGTATAAGTTCCCAGATGCAAACGTGCACAATAAAAAAATTAGCAAAAATCAGGCCAGTATGGACACGCAGTAGAATGCTGGGTCCGGAATAGTTTCCAGGAAAAAGCGCACCGAAAAGGCGCGCCAGGCTTCTGGCGACCTAAATGGGTGCGACCGACTTGTGAGTGACCAGGTGCCTGCTCGCGAGTGGAACTCGAGCCCTATGAGCTTTCCGGCGCTACGCTACGCGTGGATGCGCCGAGCTAGATTCGTAGCGCCCCTGGGATGCCTTCCATTCATTCCTGTGCTCCATGCCGGACCCTATCTTCCTTGTGTCATTAGTTGTCGCAACCTAGCGCGAAATCGACGGAGCCCATTTACGCTTGATAGCCGGAGTGCTTTCGCAGCCGTATAGTAGCTGCACGCGCGTAACGCTACCGATCCGAACAACCGGATCGAACAACCAGTGAGGGAGACCAGCCATGTCCAACGATCAGTCCGATAATCCGCTCGGCCTGCCAAATTTCGATTTCACGGAGATGCTGCGCCAGTTTCAGCTGCCGGGCATAGATGTGAGCCAGCTGATGGAGAACGAACGCAAGAATATCGAGGCAGTGCAGCAGGCCAATCAGGCGCTGGCAGAGGGCTGGCGGGCGTTGGCCGAGAAGCAGAGTGAAGTTTTCCGTGAGATCATGCAGCGCTGGCAGCAGGAAGTCAGCGAAGGTATGAGCCGCGAGCCGCAGGATACGATGGAGCACCAGGCCGAGCTGGCTCGCGAAGGCTTCGAGAAAGCGCTGGATAACATGCGCCAGCTGGCCGAGATCGCCACGGAGTCCCAGGCGAAGGCCTTCGAAGTTATCCGCAAGCGGATCGAGGACAACCTTCAGGCGTTCACGAGCCCTTCCGGGAATTCCAAGGAGTAGCGGAACAAGCAGGTTGCTGCGTGGAAAGGCAGGGAGAAGCTCGGCGGGCAGGACGCCTCAGTCCTGTATTTCGAGACGCCCGCTACACACGTGCACGTTGCTTGGCCGGCGCTGCTCGCCTCAGGATGTCCCGGCAATGCGTAGACACTGGCCGGTCACCCAGGCCGCGGCGGGCGAGCACAGATACAGTACGGCTGCGCCAAGATCTTCGGTGGTGCCGAGGCGACCTGCGGGCAGACTCAGGGTCTGCTGAAGGTGCGGCAGTTCGTCGTCATTCAGGTTCATGGCCGCCATCATCACCGCCGTGGGTACGAATCCCGGCAGCACTGCGTTGGCGCGGACGCGCGGTACCGGCCTCGCTGATCTCCCTGGCCACCTGTTCGATCTCATGAGTGCGCCGTGCGGCGCAGACGACGCTGGCGCCCGCCTGCGACAGTACTCTTCCCATGCCTGAGCCGATACCGCGGCCGGCGCCGGTGACGATGGCAACGTCGCCATCGAGGCTGAACAGGTCCTTCGACATTTCTGTGCTCCGCTTTGAGTAGGTTTTAGTCGATCGCCGCTCTGCAATTGGGTAATTAGGCCCCGTTCGTTAACCCTTAACCTTTTGCGCTTTCCCCGTCGACAGTAACAGGTGCGATGGGTCGCATCTTACAGGTTACGGACCGGTAGTTTGCGGCGTCCCCAGAAAAGGAACGGGCCGATTCGCTTGCCGTCGTCGACCAGCTGGAGACGAGGACACCTTGCTCGCAGAGTCTCGAGCGTGACACGCGCTTCCAGGCGTGCCAGCTCTGCGCCCAGGCAGACGTGAATGCCGAGCCCGAACGAAAGTATCTTTCTGGTCGGACGATGCACGTCGAAAACGTCGGGATTATCGAAAACGGCAGGATCGCGATTGGCCGCCCCGTAGTGGGTGAGCACCTTGGTATGGGATGGGACGACGGTGCCGCCCAGCTCTACTTCGCAGGCGGTGGTGCGAAACAGACCGAGCAGCGGCGGATCGAAACGCAGGCTTTCATTGATGGCCTTGTCGATGTCGATCCGAGCGCCGCAGAAATCGGCCCACAGGTTTTCGCTGGATAGCATGCGCCACATGAAATTGGTGATGAGCGATGTGGTGGTTTCGTTGCCTGCGACAAACAGTTGCAGAACCAGGCCAACCGCCTCGTCATCGGATATCGAGACGCCATCTCGCCTGGCGCGGGCCACTCGTGTCAGCAAGGTGCCGTCGTCGGATCCTGAACGTTTTGCCTGCAGCAGCGTCAGCACGTAGTCGCGCATGCGCGCCAGTTCGGCGGCGTATAGAGCGGGGTCCTCAGACGAAAGCGCAGCCACCGAAGCATCGGACCATAGCTTGAACTGAACCAGGTCATCGGTGGGAATTCCGAAGATTTCGCAGATGATGGTGACTGGCAGCGGAAACGCCAGATCGTCGTGCAGGTCCCAGACTTCGCGATCTTCCACGGCGTCGAGCAGTTCGCGCGCGATCTCCGTAAGCCGCGGACGCAAGCGAGCGATAGACCGCGGTAGAAAATCCTGCTGAACGAGATTGCGAAAGAAGGTGTGCTGGGGCGGGTCGGACACCACGCCAACCGGGTGTGCGAAGTTGGGCCCCTGGCCGTGACCGCTCAGAAAACGCTTTGGATCCCGGAGCAGATCGCTCACGTCCTTATATCGGGATACGATATAAAATGGCGGCTGGAACCCCGCGTAGTAACGACACCGGGGGCCGGCCAGCAGGCGCCGGGCGGATACCGCCGGGTTGGCCATCTCCTCGTCACCCATCAGGTTCAAATCGCTTTCCATCGACCTCCCGACCATGCTATCAACCAGCTGACCATCAGCACGGCTGCGATGAGAGACGCGGTTATCTCTAGCCGGCCAAGCGCTTCCGGTTTGACGAGTAGAAGCAGGCCCAGAGCCGTCATCATGAGCCCGGAAACCAGCTTCAGAATACGGCCTTCGCGCTCAGAGAGTTTGCGTCGCCCCAATGTGAGCACAAACAACCCCACGATGGCCAGAAGCGGGAGTATGTACACGGCGCAATAGATGGCGAGATACCCATAGTAAGCGGCGGCCGGTAGCGGTTCCAGCGTGAGCAGTCGGGTGAACACCATAGGGAACCCGGCCGTGCACAGCAGTTCGTAGGCGTTGGCCACGACGGCGAGGGCCAGGGTCCCGGCGAGAACCGTGGCCAGGCGGTCCGCACCCACCAGCCCCCGCATGCGTCGAAACAGATCAGGCTTGGCGGCATCCGGCAACCCCAGGCTGGGACCTTGCTTGAACCAGAAATAGTCCTTCACGTTCAGGAGGCCGATGATCAGAGCCAGAAACCCCGCTGCCACCGTCACCCAATACAGATGGCCAACGACGAGAAACAGGTTCAGCCACGCTGCCATGAACACAAAGTAGGCTGCACCGCTGACCAGAACGAACAACCCACCAACCAGCAGCATGCGCGCCCGGCTTCGCGCGTTCACCAGCAGGCTCAGCAGGAACAGAAGCACGAAAAAGGCACAGGGGTTGAACGAATCCAGAGCGCCGAGGACGATCGCCACCGTGGGCAGCGACCAGAGCTCCAGATCAACCTCGCCGAGCAGCGGCAGCTGCGGGATGGTCGCCGGATTCTCATCAGTCACAACGGGCTCTCCCGCGTTGCGCACGCGGGCATGGCAGGCGTCGAGCTGTGCCTCGATAGTCGCGCCCATGCCCGCAGCGGTGTCGAAGCCTGTCAGCATCTGGCCGCAGAACAGAAACGCCGGGACACTGTTTGCTTGCCTGCCTAGGGCATCGGCCAACTCGACATACAGACGGGCGTTGTCAGGGTTCTCGGTAATCTCGAGGTCGTGCACCTGCAGCCAGCCGCGCTGCTCGGCAATCTGGTCGACAAATGGCCTGGCGTGCAGGCAGTGCGGGCAGGATTTCGACCAGAAGAAGTACAGCTGAATGGTCGGCTCGGCCTCGTGTGACGAAATCCAGGGGTTTGTCTGGCCATGTAGCGGCGGCGCGAGCGCGGCAAGCCAGACCAGGAATATCAGGTGCCGTTCGTTAACCCTTGGCCTTTGCCGCCTCCTGCACCAGCGACGGGCGTTTCGCTCGAGACTGGCGTGCTGGAACAGTGCCACGCTGCTCTCCGGCGCAAGCGACGTGATCAGGCAGGCGTGAACAGTGGGATGCTCAGCTCCTCGTGTTCCTCCCAGGTCAGCTTAACCCGCTGCCCGCAGGCGAGATCGGTGGTTGGGTCACCCACACCGACGATGTTGGACAGCACTCGCGGGCCTTCATCCAGATCCACCCAGGCGATGGCGTAGGGCACGAGGGTGCGGAAGAACGGGTGGTAGCTCTGACGCACCACGCTATAGCTATAGAGGGTGCCGTTGCCGGATGCGGTATGCCAGGAAAGCGTGCCATTCGTGCATCCCGTGCAGTGGCCGCGCGGATGCCAGACCACGGTTCCACAGGCATCGCACTTCTGATAGCGCAGCTGTTTGCCTTTTGTCGCCTCCCAGAATGGCCTGGTATCCAGCTCTTTCAGAGAGGGCAGGGGTCTCGTCGCTTCAGCCATGATCAGTCCCTCCCCAGAATGACGGTACCAGCGCAGTGCCGGCTACCCAGCATGCCGCCATTACCATGGGCCACCGCCAGCTTTGCATCTGTCACCTGGCTGGTGGACTCGCCGCGCAGCTGCCGTGCCGCTTCTATCAGCAGGAAAATGCCCCGCATTCCTGGATGGTTGGAAGACAGACCGCCGCCGTCGGTATTCAGGGCGGGGCCGTCATCGGGCCGGTCGAACCTCAGACGGCCGCCTTCCACCCAGCTTCCGCCTTCGCCTTTGGGGCAGAAACCCAGATCTTCCAGCAGGGCCAGCACCGTGATGCTGAAGGAATCGTAGATCATGGCGATGTCGATCTCTGTCGGTGTGACGCCAGCCTCGCCGAAAGCCTGAGGCGCGGACTGAGCGGCCGCGCTGGTGGTAATGTCACCGCCGTTCTCGGGATATTTGGTCGCCTCGCCGGTGCCGAGGATCCACACCGGTGTCTTGGCGCAGTCTTTCGCAACTTCCGGCGCGGCAATGACCACGGCGCCGCCGCCGTCGGAGATCATGCAGCACTCCAGCAGATGCAGCGGATCCGCGATCATCCGCGAATTCACTACGTCCTCGATGGTGGTTTCGCGGATGTTCAGGAACTCGAGGTCCTCCATGGCTTTGACGGCCTGCGGGTTGCGCATTGCGTGCAGTCGGGTTGCAACCGAAATTTCCGCCAGCTGCTCGCTGGTGGTGCCGTACTCGTACATGTGCCGGCGTGCGGCCATGGCGTAGTTGGCCACCAGCGTCATGCCGACAAAAGACTCCATGTTGTCGCCGGGCTGCACACCGAGGCCGCCCCGCCCGCCGACCCCGATACGGGCCATGTTGCTGTGCGCGGTGGAGCCGTAGGTCAGCAGGGCCACCCGGGCCTTCCCTTGGGCGATATCCCGTCTGGCGTGGGCCGCGTGATACTCATAGGAGCTGCCGCCGACGTTGGTGGTATCGATGACGTTCGGTTTGAGCCCGAAGTATTCGGCAATGGTGAGGCCGCTCATGGGCCCGCCTTCACCCGCGTCGTAGACCGCGTCCACGTCGCGCCAGTTGAGGCCGGCATCTTCCAGGGCCCGTGCGGCGCTCTGGGCCTTGATCTGCAGTGGGCTCAGCTCGCCTTCGACGTCTCGCGATGGATACTCGTGAATGCCGACGATGGCGGCATCTCTGGTCTGGCTCAAAGGGCTCCCCCTCAATCGTTTTTGTGGGCTTTTCGTCAGTCTAAGGGCAAAAGCCCGAGGGACCAAGTCGATCTGGTCTGCACGCGGACAACGCCTTTGCAGGGCTCCCTGGGCAAATTCATCAATTCCCTGGGCCTCGAGTACGCGCTGGTTCTTATCTGTGGGGGCAGCCGAATGTTCGCCTGCTTTCTTGTCCACGAGCGCGAAATTAAAGAGAATCGTCGCCCCTGCAAGTCACCCTGAGAGAATCCCATGCCCGGTCTGCTGCCTGACGTCGATCCCCACGGTCTGTTGGAATACTCGGTCGTCTACACCGACCGTTCCCTGAACCACATGTCGGCGTCTTTTCAGATGGTGATGAAGGACATCTCGCAGATGCTCAAGTCCGTTTATGGTGCCGCATCGGCCGTGGTGGTCCCTGGCAGTGGCACTTTCGGCATGGAGGCGGTGGCGCGTCAGTTTGCCACGGATAGAAAGTGTTTGGTGATCCGCAACGGCTGGTTCAGCTACCGCTGGACGCAGATCTTCGAGATGGGAAGTATTCCCCGCGAGTCTATCGTGTTAAAGGCCCGGCAGAAGGGCGATGACAGCCAGGCGCCGTTCGTACCTGCACCCCTGGAGGAGGTCGTCGCTACCATAGAGGCCGAGCAGCCGGCCCTGGTGTTCGCCCCCCATGTGGAAACCTCCGCCGGTATGATGCTGCCGGACGACTATATCCGGGCGGTGGCCGACGCGGTTCACGAAGTGGGCGGCATGTTCGTCCTGGATTGCATCGCCTCGGGTACCGTCTGGGTGGACATGGCTGATCTGGGCGTGGACGTGCTCATCAGCGCGCCGCAGAAGGGTTGGAGCGGCTCGCCCTGCTGCGCCCTGGTGATGCTGTCCGAGCAGGCGCGTACGCATATCGAATCCACCACCAGCACCAGCTTCGCCTGCGATCTGCGCAAGTGGCTGTCCATCATGGAAACCTATGAGAACGGGGGGCACGCCTATCACGCCACCCTGCCTACTGACGCTCTGCGCGTCCTGCGTGATGTCATGCAGGAGGCCCAGTCCTACGGGTTCGACAGGCTCAAAGACCAGCAGCTGGAACTGGGCAGGCGCGTGCGAGCGCTGCTCGAAGATCGGGGCATCGCCAGCGTCGCCGCCGACGGCTTCAAGGCCCCTGGGGTGGTGGTGAGTTACACTCAGGATCCCGACACCCAGTCTGGCAGGCGGTTCCTGCAGGCGGGCCTGCAGATCGCCGCCGGCGTTCCGCTGCAGTGTGATGAGCCGGCCGATTTCAGTAGCTTTCGAATCGGCCTGTTTGGTCTGGACAAGCTGCAGAACATAGACCGTACCGTTCAGACCCTGGCCGACGTCCTGGACCGACCGACCTAGCCGGTCGGTCCAGGACGTCGGCCTCTGCAGGCAAAATTGTTATAATCGGCACCCTCGCCACTAACCCCACTCGAGAAGCCAGCCATGGGAAGTAAAGACAAAGCCACCGTCAAGGATTGGGAACAGCTTGCCGAGCAGGAGCTGCGCGGCAAACCGGTCAGCGACCTGACCTGGGACAGCCCGGAAGGGATCCCCATCAAGCCGCTCTATACGGTAGCGGATCTCGACGAAATCGCTCACCTCGACAGCTTTCCAGGTTTTGAACCCTTCGTTCGCGGCCCGCGTGGGACCATGTACACAAACCGGGCGTGGACCATTCGCCAGTACGCGGGCTTTTCCACGGCCGAGGAATCCAACGCCTTCTATCGGCAGAATCTGGCGGCGGGACAGAAAGGGCTGTCGGTGGCTTTCGACCTTGCCACCCACCGGGGTTTCGACTCCGATCACCCGCGTGTTGCAGGCGATGTCGGCATGGCTGGGGTGGCCATCGATTCCGTCGAGGACATGAAGATTTTGTTCGACGGCATTCCTCTGGATGAAATGTCCGTTTCCATGACCATGAACGGTGCGGTTCTGCCGGTAATGGCCGGGTACGTCGTGGCTGCCGAAGAGCAGGGGGTGGCGCAGAAAGACCTGGCCGGCACCATTCAGAACGATATTCTCAAAGAGTTCATGGTGCGCAACACCTATATCTACCCGCCGGAACCCAGCATGCGCATCGTTGCCGACATCATCGGCTATACGGCAGAAAACATGCCGCGTTTCAACTCGATTTCGATTTCCGGCTATCACATGCAGGAAGCCGGTGCCAACGCGGTTCAGGAGGTGGCCTTCACTCTGGCGGACGGTATCGAGTACGTTCGGGCGGCGTTGGCCAAGGGTCTGGAGGTCGACAGCTTTGCGCCCCGGCTGTCGTTTTTCTTCTGCATCGGCATGAACTTCTTTATGGAGGTTGCCAAGCTGCGCGCGGCGCGCATCCTCTGGCACGAGCTCATGAGCCAGTTCAACCCGGCAAATCCGTCGTCGCTGATGCTTCGAACCCACTGCCAGACGTCGGGGGTTTCGCTGCAGGAGCAGGACCCCTACAACAATGTGGTGCGAACTACCATCGAGGCCATGGCCGCGGTGTTCGGCGGCACGCAGAGCCTGCATACCAACGCCCTGGATGAAGCCATCGCCCTGCCGACGCCGTTCTCGGCGCGGATCGCGCGCAACACGCAGATCATTCTCGCCGAGGAGGCGCAGATCACCCGCACCGTGGATCCTCTGGGCGGC